>DAOUZE010000206.1 GCA_030665765.1 Filomicrobium sp. | reverse complement strand
GCTTTCTGGCATAGGCCAAGCCAAACTTAAACGACCAGCGGCGGACCGATTCATACGAGACATCGATGCCGCGTTGGGACAACATATCCTCGACATCGCGCAGGCTCAGAGGAAAGCGAAAGTAGAGCCGGACCGCTTGCTAGATCACAGCGGCCGGGAAGCGATGGCGACGATAGGAAGAACTGCTCCTCGGACGTTAATAGCATACGGCATCAACTGAGCTGGCGCGTTACCGTGATAACACCGTCGCGCGCGCCGATGGGCAATACTCCGACGCCAAGGTCGGTCCGGTCCGCAGCACTCTATCACAATGACGATTCTTGGCGTGTGACCGATATGGTTTTTGATCGATGGGCGGTCGTGATCCGCCCGAAAAGGCTACTGCAGGTCTGCGTTCTAACGATGATCGACCGAATGCTGCGCTTTGACCGAGCGCGGTTTTCTTGATGATTTGGCGTTCGCACGCATCGGGTCGGCGGTCGACGGCTGATCGACACCGACTTGCTTCCTGACTTTGCGCCGCGAGCCCTCGCTGTCCACTTCCATCAACTCATCGATATTTGCACTGTGAAACAGCTGGGTCATCTGCCTCGTGTCTTTAAAACCAAAGAACATGGGAACTCCTTGTTTGCGTCCTGCCGGCCCTTGCCACCAGGGTAGCGCATCTGTCGTCTGGCCAAGTCGATCTCTTGATCGGCCTCAACCTGCAATGGCAGAACCGTTGCGTCGGCTATTATTTGGCAAAGATGCGATCCGGTCTTTCGCCCAGAGCTTCACCTTTTTTAACCGCGCCAGCGTGACCGAGCAGGGAATCCGGCTCTTCATTTCCGTGTTGATTTGCATCTGTATTTGTTCTTTTCGCGACATCAGCGCGGCAATCGTACGGGAATACTTGCTTCGAGGTTGAAAGTTCATGCCGAATTCCTCCTTTTCAGTCGCTCCGCCAACTAAGGCTACTATCGGGAAATTGGAGGGATCGGTTGATGCTTCAAATCGAACTACGCCGATCCTTTGATCGGAATTTACGATCAGCAAAAATCGCATGGTGGCGATGCTTGATTTCGTTGAGCTGATGGGGGCGTTCGTCTTCTCAGAAATTCGATCGCAATCCCGCATGATCGCGGCAGCCCTCAAACGCGCTTCATCAGGAGAAGCAATGTTGCAATTGGCCCTGAGCGTCGAGGGGAACGAAAACGGGCCTTGTCACACAAACATGGCTCGGTCGCAGAAGATCTGCGACTACCCAATTTCAAGCCGCCGCTGTCACCTCTTGCCATCTCTCCATCGCCGCAGCACGAAACTGCCGAAGTGTTCGACGTGATATGAGATGGCGCTGAACGTTGAAGGTATTGTAGATGGTGGCATGTGTTGAAAGAAATCTCTGAGCTGACCCGGCTGATTTGAAGCGCTGCATGCGCCGCTCTCGCCGCCGATTCGGCAAGTGAGAATTCTAGGCTCGACTGTTACTTCGCCCGCCCGTGATGTGGATGCGCTTCATCCCTAGAGTTTCCAGCGCAGCACGATACGAGGGTAGCTTGTCCGTCACCACAATGGTCGGTGCGAAGCCTTGTGCCTTCAGGAGCTTGCGCATCAAGTTGAGCGCAACCTTCTTATTGCGTCGAGATTGCTCCAGCACGTCCAGAACCTCTCCCTCGCAATCAATGGCGCGCGACAGGTATATGTTCTTGCCGTTGATCGAGGCGAACCTTTATCGAGATGCCAACGCGTATCAGCACGTGGGTGCGAGCGTCTGAGCTTTCTGGCATAGGCCAAGCCAAACTTAGACGGCCAGCGGCGGACCGTTTCATACGAGACATCGATGCCGCGTTGGGACAACATATCCTCGACATCGCGCAGGCTCAGAGGAAAGCGAAAGTACAGCCAGACCGCGTGCTGGATCACAGCGGCCGGTAAGCGATGGCGACGATAGGAAGAACTGCTCATCGGACGTTGATAGCATACGGCATCAACTGAGCAGGCGCCTTACCGTAACAACACCCCTCTAAAATCCCACGGCGGTACTAGACACGGTGAGCATTGAAATCGGCGATCTGACCCACCCCTACCAAAGAAGGAACCCAACCTAGGTCCATGAGCGGTGCCTACGCTGGAGCGGAAGCCTTAATTTTGTCATAGGGAATCAGGTTGGATGAGGGTATCCGCCAACTTTGCTGAGGAGATGACATTTGCTACAGGAGATTAGAACCAAGGACGTGGTCGCAGTTGCACTGATAGCCATCGCTATTCTTATCGCGGTCGAGATGTACGTGAACCCGTTAGCAGCGTAACAGTATTCATCTCTTTCACAACGATCGCACTCTTTCTTTTCGCCGAACGATAAAGGATCGAGGTGTTCGCTCGCGTGGAGCCACGTCTGGTTGCCAAGCACCAGAACGCATTTCGTGCCAGTTTAAAAAAACCGCCACGCGGGGCATGGTGGCAGCCATGGTCTCAGGAACACCGCGCGACCAAACCGGGCAAAATAAGAGTCTATACAACTTCATGCATTAAACGGCGTCCGCCGCCGTTCCAAATACCGTTGGCGAGTATACTGTGGCACAGCTGCCGAACTTAGGCCCGCATCACATTTTGGAAGTCGCCGACGCACGTCACAACTGGTTTGCAATCACGAGAAGCTGAGAATTTTCGCGAGAGACATGATCGCCCGTGTCTTACCCGCAGTTCGCGTTGTGCTGCTCTTGCCAATGTCCAGCAGCATCCGCGCTACGCCATGCCTTATCCGGTGTGTGGTGGACATGGCGTGGGTTGTCCACATCTTGACCGTGACACAACAAGACGGACTAGCGGGAATCGTGTTCAAAATCAGTGATCTCGAATTAAAGCTCACCGTGGCGCCTGCCGGACCGTCAGACCGTTGCGACGTGAACAAAACTAGGCAAGAAAACCATGGCAAACACCCGTACAAAATCGGTCAAAGACATGGGGAATGGACACAACATGGGTCTTAGCACGCCAAGCCTGCTGACATTTTTGCTCTCATTCGTCATCATGCTGTCGGTCTTTTTCGTCAAGTTCTTCGGAGCGACAATACCCGGCCTGAATGGTGAAACGACACAATTTGCGGGGCTTCTGTTTGCTTACATTCTCCTCACAATGGGCTGTCTTCTGCGCTCATTCTGATACCCGGCAGACAAGCGCACCCAGACAACGCGGACGCTCGCGCGTAGAACAAAGGTAATGCATTCGCTGAAGGCATCTCCCCGGTCCTCTAGCGACATGCGCCGCGCTGTGCCTATATCTCGTGGGTCCCGTCAGCACTCACAGGACAGAATGAGATATTAGCGTTAAGAGGGATTACCCAGTTTATTCAGCCACGAGAGCTAGAAACAACTGCCGAGAATTCGGGCCATCCAGACATTGCGAATAAGACGGTTCGGGATCCCTCTATGGCGTCACGTCGAACGTTCTTTGCCAATGATCAACAGGGTTGCGACCCAGTGACCATCCGCGGGTGCTACCCAATCAGGATGTCTTTGGCGAACGTGATACAAGCTTGATAAACGAAAGCTAGAAGAAAACTCTCATTGCCCAAGCAGTGAAACAGCATCAGCTGATCTGGCGGGCATTTAGCGCTGCGTTTTATACATTTATAGGTTCAAAGGATTTCGGTAAACCCATCGCCACGCAGCTCGAAATAATCAGCTCCGGGATTGCACGTTGGCACGTGGTCACATCAATTTTTCCAGAAAAGGCCTTGCCCATGCGCCGCACCACATTTGCTTCTGCTCTCCTGCTTTCGCTGACCAGTTTCGCTAGCGCCTCAGAACCTGCCTACGTGGGAACGTGGGCCAGAGACATTGCCCAGTGCGCGGTGCCACAAGAGCAAGAAGGTGCCCCTATGGTGTTTTCGGAAAAAGGCTACGATCAGCACGAGGCGCACTGTACGTTTAAGAGCGTGTCCGGAGAGGGGAGCGTATGGAAAATTAGCTCCGTCTGTTCGGTTCAAGGTGACACGCAAGACTTGAATTTCAGCCTCTCCCTCGACGGCAAAAACCTTATGATGATCGACGAACGCGGGCCCCAAGTGCTGGTTCGCTGCAATTAGCCTACGCTGTATTGTCGCTTCATACACTGCGAAGCTATCAGGCCTCTTGAGGCGCGAGGCAACGCCGGCGCCGGATGAGAAAGATCCATGCGCGGGCTAAGATCCGATCAACAGCAGTTACGAAGAGCCGGCAAGCTAATGGCAAGTCTCGACGACAGGCAGATGTCGTTTGCGATACGGATTGGCCAGGCTAAGCCAGCGTCCGAGGGAAGAGGCACCGTGAGGGTCCGCCGCAGACCGCCCAACAAAGCTAGTCGAACGTGGCGATAGTGTCGGCCTGGATTTCAGCGGCAAGTCAATTTACTGATGGAGCGAACAGGCCTGAAGCAACACACCATGACCAACACCAATCACAGCGTCTATAGCCTCCGCCAGACAGCGATCTGCATGAGAATTATTCTCAGTCATGGCCAAGAACCTACAGAGCTTTGGAGTAAGTTAGTGGGGCCAGTCTCATACGGGCCGCTGATGGACAGTTTATCCCTCGCTGCCACGCGTCGCCATTGAAGAGGACGACGCGGAGACATAATCCCTCCATATGCTGGCTCGCAAGTGGTTCAATTGTCCCTGCCCGGGCCACTCCAAACGTCCGAATGAAAAAACGAGCATTCCGCGATAGCCTACTTCCTGAGTCCACTGGATGAGCTCCTCGCTTTGGGCGCCAAAATGGGCGGGAGAATCATTGCGCACCCTCCATTGACTCATTCGTGCCCTTTGTAATTATCAAAGCCAGACAATGAGGTGCTAACAATTCAGTTGACGGATGCGTGTCCATCTCGGGCCTATTGAATTTCGGTCCGGAAACGCTCGCCAGGGGAGCCGATGAAAAGGACTGCTTCTTGTCTAGGCTATTCCCTTCTGTGTGCTGCAATCGTTGCTGCGTGTGGCGAGAGTGAGCACGTTGACCACGTTCGCAAGATGGGAGCTAAAGAGTGTCGCATGTTCGAGAAGCATTCTCAGCGACACCCGGAAAGGTCTGGCGTCGATTGCGAGAACGGCATGGTAACAATCAACGACACGGATAAATTGGCAGATAAATATCAAGGACCGGACGGCCCCAGGCGTCTCAAGGCTGACCACTACGAGCATGAGTGTCTAGACCGGGAAGGGTTCACGCGCATGAACCTCGGCGTCATCTACAATGCTTGGCAGTCTAATGGCACGAAACTGACAGTTAGGATCCTTCCCAAAGACTGCGAGAGTTACAGGAAAAGTAGCAGATAGTAGTTCGCGACCGCACCCTCGCTATCCAGAAATCTAATAACTTCATCGTAGCTACTGGCTGGAAAGTGATACTCGCAATTGTTTCAGTAGGTGGGCTCTTTGGTGTCAATCGGGCGACCTATGCTTCGAGCGTAGGTCTGCCAGGGCCAGGGGCCGTTCATTTAAAACACTTTCGCCCAACCAAGTGCCCTTCGAATTACAGTCATCATCGAACGCAGGCCCATGTGCTGGCGGGTCGGATCCAAGATGATGTGGGCCTGGGTTCGCAGAAGCGCTTTAATCCACCGCAAACAGTTGCCCTAGGTCCCGCAAGGCCTTGAACTCCAGCGCATTGCCTGCGGGATCCTTCACGAAGCAGGTCCGCTGCTCGCCGGGCTGCCCCTCGAAGCGTACCCGCGGCTCGATCAGGAACTCGGTACCGTGCTCTCGCAGTCGGTCGACGAGCGCCTCCCAGTCCTCCAACGACAGTACCACGCCGAAATGGAAGGCTGGCACCTGGTCACCATCCACTGGATTCCGCTGCGCATCGGACATGTTATCGACGAGGTGGGCAACGACCTGGTGCCCCCACAGGTCGAAGTCGATCCACTTATCGCTTTTGCGGCCTACGCCGCAACCAAGGACGTCGCGATAGAACGCCTCGGCCTTCGGCAGGTTGTTGACGGGAAAGGCGAGGTGGAACGGACGCATCCCCCTGACCATGTTCACGCCCTCCATTTGATGTTGCAGCCCATGCCCGGCTCCTGCTCCTCTACGTGGGCTCCGCGCAGGCAGCTGCAATCGGGTTTCAGCATCCGGGGAGGGAGGCAGCACGCGATCGCCGCAAGCGTCAACCCTCATCAGAAGCGAGGCACGTAGCCTAAGGCGAAATTAGCCCTAGCTCAACGTCTGCCTTGTAGATGGGGTGGATGGTTCCAGCTCCACGGGCCTCGCGATCCCCCATAGTGCAGTTTACATCACCTGCATAGTAGAGGAACCACCAATTGTGTATTTCAACTGTCGGCATCGATCGTGCCAAAAAATATATTTCATGTTCACGCGAAGACATTTGACGGCGTGGTTGTATTCAACCGCGCCCTGCGCCGGCGCCAGGTTGTCGCATTCTTTGAGTGCCTTGTTGGGATGGAGGTGGCCTGTCCCCAATCACGGTGCCAGTTCTTAAGTTAGAACCCGACCGCCATCGGCCGGCATCTGATCTGTCCTAGCGTAGCGTGGGCTAGGCCGGACGTTGGCGACAAGGTCGCTTCTGG
>DAOUZE010000239.1 GCA_030665765.1 Filomicrobium sp. | reverse complement strand
ACGGATGATCATGGTGCGCGAGTTCCACGAGCATCACTGCAATGATCCAGGATTCGACCGGTGGTTTGCCGGCGCCAAGCTTCTTTCCAACGTCATTGCCATCATTCAACTGCTGCGCCTTGACCTTCTCGGCCGGCCGTTACCAGCGTCGTCGGACGGCTTGCGTCCTCGCAGCAAGCCGCTGCTGAGAAGCGTGTCGGGTGGTGCTCACGCGATAGCCAATGGGGCCGCGGAACCAGCTGCACTGGCTGAGCCGGGCAAGCTGCCTGTGGCTGGCGGAAGGCTCGACCTTGGTCAGCAAGCGCCTGGGGGAACTTCTGAAGATGCGCAAGCCGCAGCGGACGAACAGGCCAGCCTTGAGGATCTCGAAGCGCCGTTCTACGAAGTCGATTCGCCAGGCGGTATTGGTGTTGGGCGCGAACTCAGCGGTCAAGGGCGCGAGATTGCACTGAAGCTCAACATTATGAAACGTCACTCAGCGGTGCTTGGCGGATCGGGCTCCGGTAAGACCACGCTAGCGCTGTGCCTTATCGAGCAACTGCTGTTGGAGGGTATTCCTGCAATCCTGATCGACCGTAAGGGTGATCTTTGTTCGTATGCTAATCCGGATGTCTGGCGTAACAATGGTGACGAGATGGACGAGCGATACTCGATGAGAGAGAAGCTCGCGGATGCCATCGATGTGGCCGTCTACACACCCGGCCGGGCTTCCGGCCGGCCGATCTCCATCACGCTGCTCCCGAACGGCATCGCCGAACTGCCCGAACATGAGCAGCAGCTGCTGGCTAACCTTTCGTCGGCGGCACTTGGGGAGATGCTGCACTTAAAGAACTCGGCGACGCACCAAAAGCAATCCGGCTCTCTGTCGGTGGCTCTCAAGATCCTGGGCAGCCGGTCAACCTCTGAGGTGACGTTGGCCGACCTCATCATGCTTCTTGAGGATGAGGATCCGGAACTCACCGATCAGACCCAGCGTATGGACCCGTCTGGGAAACTCCGACGCGATCTTGTCGCGCAGCTGGACAGCCTGCGACACCGCAACTCGGCGCTATTCGACGGCGGCGGTGAACCGATGAGCATGGAGTCTTTCCTCGGCCTCGGTCCCTTCGCGCGGCCCGGGCGGACGCGGTTGTCGATAATCTACACGGGCTTTCTCGGTGACAACGAGAATATCCTGTTCTGGGTTTCGCAGTTCTTGTCGGAAGCACTGCGGTTTTGCCAGCGCAACCCGAATGATGAGCTGCAATCTATCGTCATGTTCGATGAAGCCGACCTTTACATTCCGGCGAATGCCAAGCCGGCCACCGCCGAACCGTTGCAGAGTCTTTTGAAACGGGCCCGCTCGGCCGGTCTTGGGCTGATGCTCGCCACGCAATCGCCAGGCGATCTCGATTATAAGAGCCGCGATCAGATCACTAGCTGGTTCATCGGCCGCGTTCGCGAGGATACCGCGCTGCGTAAGCTCAAGGCGGCCTTCCAGAGCGAAAGCGGGCTTGATCCGACGGCCGTTTTGCCGGGACAGACGGTTGGTGAGTTCCACTTGGTGCAAGAGGGACTGGTACGCCCGCTCAAAGCGCAGCGTTCGCTGATCACTGCGGAGCAGGTGCCTTTCGATCGGATCGAACAGCTGTCACGCGAGACGCGGGGATTGGATGAGAAACAACTGCCACTGTTTGAACGGCGTTGAAACACTCTGTCATTGTAGTGACTTACTACTATAGTGCTGCACTGCGATACGCCGCTCTTGGCTATGTTTCTGTTCAAACAGGGTAATGAGTTTTCCACCGGAGAATGTTTTCTGGCGACTAGAATTAAACTCAGCTAATCGGATGCGATCAAGTTATAGATTTCGTTGGCTTATTCGTGTCTGTGAAGAGCCAAATTAGACTGTCTTTGTGCAGATTGCCTGGGCTGACTGACGTTACTAGTTACAATTTCACAAAAAAGAGGGTTTCAAATCCAGCGCGCAGTATTATCCTTCTGGCCAGAGGGATGTGGACGAAGGGCTTTGTGAATTTCTTGTGCGGGTTTGCAGTCTTCTTGTAGTAGTGCGGGGTTAGTGTGATGGCTGCTAGATCATTTGTTATGGTGGTATTGGCCACCTTGGCAGGACCGGCGATCGGTATCGGGTTGTTCATTCTGTTCAACACCTTATAGGCAATTTTAGGATTGCTGGTTGAACTGAGCGCAACGTTTATCGCTTCATCAAGCCGTAGAAGTTGCATGGGGCTGCTGAAGGGTTCGCGCAGACGAGATTGCTGCGCCTGTAGCCTGCGTGGCTCGCATCTCATTTGCCTGAATTGCAGCGTTGCATTTTTGCTATTCGACGCTGAGCCGCTTGAGCTCTTGAAGTGACAGCCGTGCTACAGCATTCTGGCACGCAGCCTTCAACCTCAGAAAATCCATGCGAAAAACAGCTTCCAACGACTGTTTCGCCGCCTGCGCGGACCTCATGCGCCATGCCGACGCAGTCGAACAACTCAAATTAGCTGCAATGCCTACCGCGAAAACCGAGGCCGTCCCACTCGCGGCAGCCAGCTCACGCGTGCTTGCAGAAGCCGTGTGCAGTCCCTATCCCGTTCCCCGGCACACCAATGCCGCCGTTGATGGTTACGCTTTTTCCTCCACCGATTACGACGCCGATGCCGGGACGACACTGCCGACGGCAGGCCGCGCGTCGGCAGGGCCTCCGTTGGCCCCAGGAACCCGTTTATCCGGCGCGGCGGTGCGCATCCTCACGGGCGCTGTGATGCCAGATGAACTCGATTCCGTCGCCATGCAGGAGGACACCGAGAGTCTTCAGGACGGGGAACGTGCGATGGTGCGTTTGCCGCGCGGGCTCAAGGCCGGTGCCAATGTTCGTAAAGCCGGTGAAGATCTACAGCAAGGGCAGGAGATCTTTGCGCCCGGACACATTCTGCGCCCGCAGGACCTTGCCGCCCTTGCTTCAATCGGCCACGGTACGGTTAAATGCTTCCGGCGACTGCGCGTCGGAATTGTCTCGTCTGGCGATGAAATCGTCCGGGCGGGCGCACGTGAACTGGATATCGGCGAAGTCTATGACGCCAATGCACCAATGCTGGGGGCTTTGGTTGGACTGACAGGAGCGGAGGAAATCGACCTAGGCGTCTGGCCCGATGAGCTCGATCAGGTTACCAGGCGGCTGGCCGGGGCGGCGCGCGAGCTGGACGTCATCCTTACAAGCGGAGGCGCCAGCCAGGGCGAAGAAGACTACATGTCAGCCGCCCTTGCCTCGCTGGGTTCGCGCCATTTCTGGCGCATTGCTGTCAAACCGGGCCGGCCGATGATGTTTGGTCAGATCGGTCAAACGACGATGATTGGACTGCCAGGCAATCCGGTGGCCGTGTTCGTTTGCTTCTTGATGTACGTTTATCCGCTTTTACGGCGCCTTGCCGGAGCGGCTTGGCCGACTCCGCGGCCGATCATGATGCCTGCAGCGTTTGGGTTTCCGAACCGAAAACTTGGGCGGCGCGAGTTTTGGCGGGCGAGCGTCATTGATGGGCCGGATGGTGCACACGTGGAGAAGTTCGCCCGTGATGGCTCGGGGCTCATTTCAGGCCTGCGCGCCGCCGACGGGTTGATCGAGATTGATGAGAACGTTCCCGCTATCCGGCGCGGCGATCCGGTTGCCTTCATTCCTTTTTCGGAATTCGGCATTCTGAGCCGGTAGGTTATGCGTCCCCGGCGATCCGAGATTCGCCGGAGACGCAAATTCGCCTGTCCCGTCAGTGTGAGAGCAGCACCGGCACATTTTGATGTTCCAGGATGGTGCGCGTCGTGGAACCAAACAACGCAGCCGAGAAGGATCCTCGTCCGTAAGCGCCCATCACGAGCACATCCGGATCGGTGTTGGCGCAATGGGCGAGGATCGCCTCGCCCATCGTCTTGCCGACGAGATCGAGTTTAGTTTCGATGGCCGTTACGCCGTGGCGTTGGAGATGCTCGACGAGGTTCAAACCGGGCATGCGCGAGACTACATGGCCATCATCGGTCTGGTGTTCCTCGGTAACGAGCAATTCAAGCGTCTTCTTCGTTTCCAGGATCTGCATGGCATCCGTGAGAGCGCGGGCAGCGAAGCGGCTGCCGTCCCAAGCCACGGCGGCGTTTTCCTTAAAGTCTCGGCAATTGTAATTCTTGGGCACGATGATGACCGGTTTGCCAGCGCGCAACAATAGTTCCTTGGGATCCACGGTGCGCTGCCTGTCGGCCTTGAAGATGGTCTCGAACTGACCAATCAGCAGCAAATCAAAGAAGCGGGCCGAACGTGCCAGCATGATGTCGGGCTGACCCTCCTCAACAAGCCAGCCAGTCTCGCCCGTGAAACCCGATCTCTTTATGTGCGCATCGAATTTCTCCTTGATAGCCGCCGAGGCTTCTTGCTGGGCCTCCCTCAGCCCCTGCAGGATATCTTCAGACATCCAACGGCGTACGTGGCTGTCGAATTTCGGCGGCGAGTTGACCTTGATGCCGGTGACCATGGCGCCGTACTTGTCGGCCATCTTCAGGGCGAACTCCAAAGCTTTTTCGGAAGCCTCGTTGCCGTCGTAGGCGACGAGAAGATCTTTGATTGCCATCTTGTTGTTTCCTCCATTATGTCCGCCGGATACTCGATTACTGGCGGCCGGCACTTCGAACTGTTTCGTCGAAACTGTGATCCGTGTAGGCTTACAAAACCGGATGCTGTGCGCTTGGTATACCACATACCAGAGCTAATTTGCTAGCATTGGATCGCGTCGTCTCACCAAAGTCTCGGGCGGTGACCACTCCAGGGCCATTGACCCAGCGCAATTTTCGAAAAGATTTACTTGGACCAGTCGGCCAAGCGTTCGAGGAAAGCCATGCAGCGGTGCAGTTCCTCCTCAGCGATCCACTCGTTGGCGGTATGGGCCTGGGCAATATGGCCGGGACCGCAGACAACCGCGGCGGCGCCTGCCGACTGAAACAGGCCCGCCTCGGTGGTGTAGGAGACGGCCTCGGTGTGGTTGTCGCCGGCCAGATGCAACGCGAGAGCGACCGCTGCGGATCCTGGCGTGGCTGCGAACGGTGGCACCCAGTTGACAAGATCGATGGCGATCGCTGCTTCTTCGGCTATGGCACGCATCGGCGGCAGGCAGTTAGCGTCCGCATAGTCCTGCAGGCGTCGAGAAATCGCCGTGACGTCGAGGCTGGGTAGTGCGCGAACTTCAAAACCGAAGCAACAGGACCGCGGTATGATATTGTTGGCCACGCCGCCTTCAATGGTGGTCACCTGAAGCGTGGAATAGGGAGGGTCAAAGCGAGCATCGCGACTTGTTTGACTAAGCTCTTCTTCCATGCGTCGAAGTTCGCCGATCAGCTCGCTGGCCGAATGGACCGCATTGACTCCCAGGTGGGCCATACTTGAGTGCACGGCACGTCCCGTCACGCTCACCGTCCAGCGGGCCGGTCCCTTGTGCGCGTCGACGACGCTCATGGCGGTCGGCTCGCCAACGAAGACAATCTCCGGCATCGGTAGCGCCTTGCCGAGCTGTTCAATCATCGGGCGGACTCCGACGCAGCCGATCTCTTCGTCATAGGAGAAGAAGAGGTGGATGGGGCGGGACAGCTGGCGGGAGACGAACATCGGGACAGATGCCAATACGCAGGCAAGATAGCCCTTCATGTCGGCGGCGCCGCGCCCATACAGGCGACCATCGCGCGCAGTCAGCCGAAACGGATCGGTCTGCCACTCCTGGCCATCGACCGGCACGACATCGGTATGCCCGGAAATGCCGATGCCGCCTTCGGCGTCCTTCGGGCCAATCGTTGCGCACAGGTTGATCTTGTCGCCAGCTTGGTTGGGA
>DAOUZE010000542.1 GCA_030665765.1 Filomicrobium sp. | reverse complement strand
AGGCGCTCGAACACCAAACGCTCGTGCGCCGCGTGCTGGTCGATGATCACTACGGCATCACGGGTTTGCGCCAGGATGTAGGTTTCATGTAATTGAGCACGGGCCGCCCCAAGCGGCTTTTCCAGGACTCCTTCTGCCACGTGCTCGCTATGAGCCACGGTGTCAGCCGAAGATGCATCGAAGTCCACAAACGGAGCCTGCCTGGTCTGAGCGAACCCCGCCCTCGACGGCGTAACAAATGCCGTCTTCCCGGCAGAGCTTTTCGCCCCTAATCCCAGCCCCATTCTAGGTTGTGTTTCAGCCTGAAAGCCGGCGACAGTGCCAGCAGCCGTGAACGCGTCGATCGTCTCACGCCCCCCCTGTGCTGAAGCCCGCGAAGCCGCCCCTTCAAGCGCATGCCGCACGGCGCCAATAACCAGCCCGCGCACTGCTCCCGGATCCTTGAAGCGCACTTCCGTCTTGGCCGGATGGACGTTAACATCGACATCTCTCGGTTCGAGATCAATGAACAGCGCCAAATAGGGATGCCGCCCGCGCGGTAGCGTATCGCCGTAAGCCGCCCTCAACGCGCCGATCAGCAGCCGGTCCTTCACCGGTCTTCCATTGACGAAAAGAAACTGTTGGCTGGCATCGCCCCGGTTCAAAGTCGGCAGTCCAATAAATCCTGCAATGCGAACGCCGTCACGCCCGCCAGCGACTTCAACCGCATCGGCCTGGAAATCACGCCCCATGATCCGAGCCAGTCGTTGCAATAGACCGCCGGGTGAAGCGGCTTGGGCTGGATACTTCAAACTGGCCCGCTCCCCCATGACCAGCGTGAAAGCCACCTCCGGATGCGCCATGGCTAGCCGCTTAACCGTATCCGCGGTCGCCTGGTTTTCTGCTCTCTCCGACTTCATGAATTTCAGCCGCGCAGGCGTCGCAGAGAACAAATCCCTGACTTCAACACGCGTCCCGCGATTGATCGCCGCCGGCCGTTCGGGCGCTTTCGCACCCTTATCGACGAAGATCGCAAACCCTTCAACAGCTCCCCGCGCCCGGCTCGTGATCTCAAGGCGCGCCACCGAACCGATCGAGGGTAACGCCTCCCCACGGAACCCGAAGCTTCGAATATCGAACAGGTCCTCTTCAGTAAGCTTTGAGGTCGCATGCCGTTCGACGCAAAGCGCCAGATCCTTGGCCGGCATCCCCGCACCATCGTCGCTGACCCGAATGAGGGAAAGCCCACCAGCCGCCGTCACAACCTCGATGCTTTGAGCCCCGGCGTCGATAGCGTTCTCAACCAGTTCCTTGACGACGCTCGCAGGCCGTTCGATGACCTCGCCCGCCGCAATCCGGTTGATC
This sequence comes from Filomicrobium sp., assembly GCA_030665765.1. Classification (GTDB taxonomy): domain Bacteria; phylum Pseudomonadota; class Alphaproteobacteria; order Rhizobiales; family Hyphomicrobiaceae; genus Filomicrobium. The sequence goes on along the minus strand of DAOUZE010000542.1, from coordinate 156 downwards.
GTTTCTGGCGTGAGCTGGCGGATCGGCAATTTAGGCCTCTGTGGTTTGTTTGTTATCCCGGTGTTGACGCCAGCCGTTCGCGCGTCAACACCTTGGCAAGTTCCACGGCCGGCTGGTCGAACGGGTCGACGCCAAGCACGCGGCCGGCGAGAATCG
>DAOUZE010000298.1 GCA_030665765.1 Filomicrobium sp. | reverse complement strand
GCGCCTGTTCCTCGCCTTCAGCCGAGATCTGGCAAAACTCGGCATCGACGCCCACGTCCGAATCGTCGACAGCGCCCAATATCAAGCCCGCATCAAAGACTACGACTACGACATCATCCAAACCCGCTGGCCCTCTTCCCTATCCCCGGGCAACGAGCAGATCTTCCGCTGGTCTTCCGAACTGGCTGACCGCGAAGGCACGTTCAACTTCGCCGGCGTTAAGAATCCCGCCGCCGACGCGATGATCAAAGCCATGCTCTCAGCACAAGATCCCGAAGACTTTGACGCCGCCGTGCGCGCACTCGACCGAGTGCTTCTGTCGGGTCACTATGTCGTACCTCTGTTTCACTTACCAAAGCAGTGGATTGGATACTGGACCCGCCTGCGTCAACCAAAGAAGACGTCGTTATTTGGCTACCAACTTGATACCTGGTGGGATGCCACAGCTGAACCCAAATAAATTGAAAGTTCTGAGCACCGGTGAGACTGCAATTGCACACCCCAAGTTACACAGGAACCCAACCGCCGCCCCGCTTTAACAAGGCACGTTACTGCCTTGCGGGCGCTGCCGCGGCAACGCCCGATCATCCAGGACTGATCGTTTACGACGAACCCGGCAACGACGTTCCCGCTGAGCAGTGGACCTATCAACAGCTCGAAGACTCCGTCCTGCGCATCGCCGCCGGCCTACTCCGGCGCGGATTGCTGCCAGGCGACCGGCTAATGATCCGGCTCACCAATACGAGCCTCTATCCATTGACATTCTTTGGCGCGCTTGCCGCTGGAATCGTTCCGATTCCGACGTCAAGCCAATTAACAGAACAGGAAATCGAGTTTTTGCTGTTCGACAGCAGCTCGGCTGCCATCGCCCTAGACCATCAGCTGCCCCTCGAGTACGTGCCGGCAGGTGTCACCGTATTGGACGCCTCGGATCTCAACGAAATGCGCCAGGGACCCGACCGTGCCAACTGGGCCGACACACGTGCAAACGACCCCGCCTACCTGATCTACACGTCGGGCACGACAGCCAAGCCGAAAGGCGTCCTCCACGCCCATCGCGCGGCTTGGGGACGTCGGCCCATGTATCAAGGCTGGTACGGGATGAGGCGCACCGACCGCATCCTCCATGCTGGTGCGTTTAACTGGACCTACACGCTTGGCACCGGCATCACCGATCCATGGGCCAACGGTGCGACCTCCATTATCTACACAGGCGAAAAGCGCCCCGAACTATGGCCCCACCTCATCGAACAAACAAGAGCCACGTTGTTTGCCGCCGTCCCCGGCCTCTTCCGCCAGGTCCTCAAGTATGCACCCGACGAAACCGGCCACTTCAGCAACCTTCGCCACGCCCTGACCGCTGGAGAAAAGCCACCCTCTGGGCTGTTCGAAAATTGGACCACCCGCACCGGCACCAACCTCTATGAAGCTCTCGGAATGAGCGAGATTTCAACCTACGTTTCAACCGGACCAGGAACTCCCAGAAGACCCGGCGCTATCGGTAAGCCGCAGCCCGGACGATGCGTCGCCATCCTCCTAGTCGACAGCGGCGAAACGCCCTTGCCTCCCGGCGAGGAAGGTTTGATCGCCGTCCACCGCAGCGATCCCGGCCTCATGCTGGGCTACTGGAACAGACCCGATGAGGAAGCTCAAATCTACCGCGGCGAATGGTTTGTCGGAGGAGATCTCGGACGCTTCGATAACGAAGGCTACCTCACTCATCTCGGTCGCGCCGACGATCTGATGAAGGCTCTTGGCTATCGAGTCGCCCCACAAGAAGTCGAAGCCGCACTGGCCGAACATCCCGAGGTCGCCGAAGTTGCCTGCGCGGAAATCCATGTCCGTGATGATGTCACGGTCATCGGCGCCTTTATCGTCCCGCGTGACTGGACCGCACCTCCAGCCAGTGAAGCTATACTTGATTTTTCAGAAACACGCCTGGCCGCCTACAAACGACCGCGCCAAGTTCATTTTCTCCGAGCCTTGCCGCGCACAGCCAACGGAAAGGTGTTGCGCGCGGCATTAACGGATACGGAGCCCCTCGGACTGTCCTGAAACTAGCCCACATTGCGCGATGCCTCGGGGTTGCTCCAAATCAAACACCATCGAACCTCCGGTCTTGGCCTCGCGCCACTTAGAGACGTTTCAGTACCTTGCCGTTTTCACCGAGGATGGCGAAGCGCTCACCGCTCGTATCGATAAGCAGCGTCGACTCTCCGTAGCCCTTGCTCTCACGGCCTTTGCCTTGCACGTGGAAATCATAGTTGTAGGTCACTTTGTAAACCCCTGGCGCATCCATATCCGTCACCTTGAATGTGTCATGGCGGATACGAAAGGCGCGGTCTGGCCAGCGCTCGGCATACTTGTGCTTGTCACGGATAACGACACTCACCGGTTTGCCCCGGTCACCATAGTAGTCCACCCGGCTGGCATAGGTCTGCCGAAGTTCGCGGTCGCTCATCTCCGCGGTCCGATGAAACTCAGTCTTCACAAAATCAAGCAACCGTTTCTGCATCGGCTCGGCGCGCTGATCATCCTCATTGTCGTCGGAGGGGTAACGCTCGTCGCGGTCAATCGGGTCGCGATAATCGCGATCCTTGCGCTCATCGTACCTGTCCTCGTCGAGATACCCCCAACGGTTCTCACGATCATCGTAATCGCGGGCAATTGGACCATTATCCCAGCCGCGATAAGCGCGACGCCCGATAACTTGAATGCGGCCTTCGGGTCCATCCAATCGTCGGTTGCGTGCACGCACGACGATCCGTTCGATGGAACGCCCCGCACCATTATGCCGTAACTCCAGTAAATCGGACATTTCACCAGCCCGAAAGCGCCGCCGAATTCTCATCCTATGGCGGTCGCCATTGGCGTAATGAACGACAACCTCCCGGATCCGCGCGCCGCCACCACGAACTCTCAGCTGCAGTGCATCGAACCGGCCGCGCGAGACACCAATTGGAATTGTGAGCCGCTCGAAGTCTTCCCCAACATCGACACTCCCCAAAGCGGCCCAACGGTCACGGCCATCACTGGCCTCATCATCCAGATTGCGGCGGCTTGCCCGGTCCTCATCTTGTAGGTCTGAGCGCGCTTCTTTCCTCAATTCGGCAAGACGGTCTCGGTAGAGCACCCGAATACAGGATCGGCGCCCCCGACAATTTCGGCGGAGTTCAACCCAGTCGCGCTGCTCGTTTCGAATACGCTTACGCTGAGTTGCAGACCGCTCTAAAATCGCGTTCTCGAAAGCATCCGCAAGCCGCTCATCAAGTCGCGACAAAACAGAGCTATCGCAGATGGCTCGTTCGTCAGCCCTCAAGTGGTTAGAACAATCGAAACTCTGCGCCAGCACGCCCGGCGCAAAAGCAAACAGGCACGACACTGCCAGGACGAACGTCTTCATCGAATTCACCTCGCACGTGTTCGATACGATCCGAAGCCTTTCGGAACTTTTCCTATAGGCCCTAGACGGGTGGAAACTAACCGGCCCTGAATATACTGCGGGTGTGCAAACTGTATTTCCGAAAGGAAGTAAGGCGAAATGAATTCGTCATCAGGCAGCCTGTCGCCCCTCTGCGGCAACTTCGGCCAGCTCCGCCATAAAGCCGCGCACGCCCTTGAGACGCCGCTCCGGCAAGTCCCAGTCGCCCCTGAAGACCAGCTTGTGATCCGACTGAATCTTGATCAGTCCCCGAGAGCCTTGCATCAGCGCGACAAGGCCTTCCGGATTGGCGAAGCTGTCGTTGTGGAATTGCGCAACGGCCCCCTTCGGACCGGCATCAACGCGCGCAACTCCAGCCTTGCGGCAGAAGCCCTTGATCTCCATGACATCGAGCAGATGCCGCACCTCTTCAGGCGGCGACCCGAACCGATCAGCAAGCTCGGCGGCAAAACCGTCAATCTCATCACGCGTTTCAAGTCCGGACAGGCGCCGGTACAAACCAAGCCGGGTTTGTAAATCGGCGACATACTCCTCCGGAATAAGGATCGACGTCCCCAGTGAGATTTCCGGACTCCACCGTTCGCTAGCCTCAGCCTCGTCCCCACCCTTCATCGTTGCAACGGCTTCCTCCAGCATCTGCTGATAAAGCTCAAATCCAACTTCGCGGATGTGCCCGGACTGCTCTTCGCCGAGAAGGTTCCCAGCGCCACGTTGGTCAAGATCGTGCGAAGCCAACGAGAACCCCGCCCCCAACGAGTCGAGTGAATGCAAGACCTTGAGACGCTTTTCGGCCCCCGCCGTTAGCACCTTTCCGGGCTCAGTTGTGATGTAGGCGTAAGCCCGCGTTTTCGAACGCCCAACACGCCCCCGGATCTGATAGAGCTGTGCTAGCCCGAAGATATCGGAGCGATGCACGATGAGCGTATTCGCGTTCGGAACATCGAGCCCCGATTCAACAATTGGCGTCGACAGCAGAATATCGAAGTTGCCTTCATAAAATGCGGTCATCACGTCTTCCAGCTCCGTCGGCGTCATTTGCCCCGTCGCCCGCGCTACGCGCAACTCCGGCACCGCTTCGCTGAGAAACTCCGACACATCCGCCAAATCAGAAATACGCGGCACGACGTAA
>DAOUZE010000110.1 GCA_030665765.1 Filomicrobium sp. | reverse complement strand
GCTGGCCGTGAACGCCAATAGAACGGTGAGCATCGCGACCACGGCGCGCCTCCTTGGTTTCCGCCGGTCCAGGGCTGACCGGGCAATTCCATAGTTTCGGGGAACCTACCCGCCAGAACGGCGGGATCAAAGCCTCATATTTTTCGTATCAAGCCTGAGAAAGTCGCTATTGAGGCGTTCAATACGTGGGCTAAGGCGAATCCCGATCTCCCAGAGCCCCCAGACGATCAGTGGCAGCACAAAGGTCATGGCATATAGGTGCGTCCACGAGAAGCCACCGTCGAGCCTTGGCAATTGCAGGGTCACGCAGGTGATGGTCATGACGAGTAAAGCTGGATGCGGAATGCGAACGGCCAACGCACATAAAAATCCGAAGTACCAGGGATAGTGAGGCGATGTCAGGAACACAAACGCGGCTCCCAGCAGCGCCATCCGTTCCGGGCGAAACTCGTCCGCGCCACGGATAAATACAGCCCAGGCCGCGATGCCGAATAGAACCGTCAAAGCGCACGCGACGTAAAGCGCGCCCGATGGATCGGCAATGTGGAAGTCTCTTAGATACCAGACCACGTGGAAACCCCAGCCGTCGCGGTAACCTTCGTTATCGAGGTGCTGTCCCAGGAACCCGAGCAGCCCCGTCCCTGCCGCGCTCATATAAGGGAGACAGAGCAATGCGACGGTGAAGAACAAGATCACCGGCAACCGCCAGTCCCAGCGCCGCCATAGGGCCGGCAACAGCACGACAGGAAAGTATTTTACAAGTGCGGCCATGGCGAACAACGCGCCAGTCCATCCCTGCTGCTGGTGCACGGCAGCCCAGATACCCAATGCCAAAAAAGCTGTCGCTGCGGCATCAAGGTGTGCCTGGCCTGAGAATTCCCAGATCGGCAGCGGGTGCCATGCATAAATGAGGACGCGCGAGGCCGGCAGTCCCTCCGCGCGCAGCCAGCCAATCAGCGCGATGACCGTGACCGCCTCGCAAACAAGCATGACAGCTTTCATGCCGGCAATGCCGTCGTGGATCGCCACGGCTGCCATAAACAATAATTGGGCGACGGGCGGGTAGATCGTGACCGCTCGTTCTTTCTGATTGATGTGGGGGTAGATTTCAGGGTCGTGCAAGTGCGCCAGTTGCTCATCAGCTGGCACGTAGAGGTAAGGGCTAATTCCCTCCCAGCCCAGTCGGCCATCCCAAACGTAGCGGAAGGCGTCGGTTGTCAAATACGGCAGCGCCGTCAGCGCAATGGCCCGCAGAAGCAGGGCCACAACGAGGATGATAACGAGCGACGCCAATCCGCCGGGATTACGAAGCACCAAGATAGCGGCCGCCAGATAGATTGCTCCTTGCACGAGAGCAACGACGACATAGTTGCTGATCTGGGCTTGATTGACCGAGACGACGCCCTGCGCGGTCAATAGAGCCAAGAACAGCGCCGCGATCAGCAGCAGGGGTAGGCCTTTCTCGTCCAACGCTACCGCGCGCATGTTGAATATCTGTCCTCAGTGTGATCAGTTCTCTGGGGTGCTCATAAGTGCCCTAACTTCCTGCGACGACACAACTCTTGTTGAATTGGCTTTCTTGAATGTATATTTATTGCAGCGCAGCATTTTTCTGGCCATCCCAACCTCAATCCCTTGCCTATGGTCCACTCTTGGTCAGCTGCCGTTCATCTTAGGTAGGCGAATGTGGTTATCGCCACATCGTGATTAAGTGTTGGGTGCAGCAGCTTGATAGGAAGGCTATCCGGAGTTACCCGGCCGCAACGGTCGCACGCGTCTGTCACGGTCCTGACCTAATCGTGGGGCATGAAACCAACAGGGCGGTTGTGGCGTTGAAAGCAACGTAGAGGAAGTAGTCTCGCCTTTGGTCAAACTGCGTAAGTGACTGAAATAGCGTGTAAGCTTCTGCACATCCGTTGGAGATCAGAATGAAGTCAAGCGCGGTTAAGTCCGCTATTATTGATATTGATTGGGCGGCACAGACGGTCCTACCGATCGAATTTCGCGGTCGCGAGCTACATCTCGAAGCACGCGCATATCAAGGGAAAGAGGCCCACGATCAGGCTATGGCTCTGATCAACAGGGCAACAAACGGGCACAGCTCTATGACGCCCGTTGTACGTGTCCACTCCGGCTGCGTCACGGGGGACATTTTCCATTCGCTGCGGTGCGATTGCTATAACCAGCTTCAAGCCGCCCTTGAGTTAATCGTAGACACACCCAACGGGATGTTAATCTATTTACCTTCGCACGAAGGCCGTGGAATCGGCCTCGTAAACAAAATTCGGGCTTACGCGCTGCAGGACAAAGGGCTAGATACAGTAGACGCAAATGTCGAAATCGGTGCACCGATCGATGCACGCGATTATACTCTCGCGGCGGACATCTTGTTCGACCTCGGTTTCCCAGAAATCAAGCTCATCACGAACAATCCGGCCAAGATCGAAGCACTACGAACTCACGGGATTTCCGTAGTTGAGCAGGTGCCTGTGGTCACAGTGCCGTGCTCGCATAACAAGCGTTATCTGGAAACGAAACGCTCGCGAATGGCTCACAAGCTTTAAAAAAAAGTTGGGTGAAGAGAATTCAAAGGGGCCGCTTGATCAACGATCAGCGGCCTCTTTTTCGTTTGGCCCCTCTTCGGGGTCGGGGACCGAGAAACCGCCTTCGCGGACCATCCGGGAAAATAGCCCGCCGTTTTCGGTCAATTCAGAAAAGGTACCGCGTTCGACAATGCGTCCTTTTTCCAGAACGAGGATCTCATCGGCATCGGTTACCGTCGATAACCGGTGGGCAATGACAAAGGTTGTTCGGCCGGCGCGTAGCTCGTCGAGCGCCCGTTTGATTCGTGCCTCGGTTTCGGCATCGAGCGCGCTTGTCGCTTCATCGAGAATTAGAATCGGTGCGTCTTTCAGGATTGCCCGGGCGATGGCCAGGCGTTGGCGTTCTCCGCCAGAAAGGGAAGCTCCGCGTTCGCCAATCACGAAGTCGTAGCCGCCAGGCTTTTCCATGATGAATTCATGCGCCTCGGCAAGCTTGGCGGCCCGTATAACCTCTTCGCGCGAGGCCTGTGGGCGTCCAACGCGGATGTTTTCGGCAATGGTCCGGTTGAACAGTCCGGCGTCCTGAAACACGACTGCGATGGCTTGGCGCAGCGAGGTGAGGGTTACTTCCGCTATATTCTGCCGGTCGACCGTGATCATGCCGTGATCGGGCGCCCTTAGGCGTTGCAGAAGCGCAAGTGTTGTCGTTTTACCCGAACCGGTCGGCCCGACGATCGCTACGGTCTGGCCGGCTTTAGCCGTAAATGACAGACCGAAGACACCCTGACCGCTTCCCGCAAAGCGGAACGAAACGTTGTCGTAGGTCACCTCTGCGTTGGCACCTGCCAACGGCTTGGCATGCGGTGCATCAGTGATCGCGGCCCGCTCGTCGACGAGTGCAAAGTAATTATCGAGTGCCGGTGCGGCTTGTTGCACACGGACGACGAACGCGGAAAGCTGATCAAGCTTGCCGATGAGGAGATTAGCCAGCGCTACGAACGAGACAATCTCACCGATCGAAACTTCACCTTTAGCAGCCAGCAATGATCCGACAGCAAAGATCGCGACCATGGCAACGGTTGCCGCCGCCCTTTGCAACACTGTAAGGACGCCCCACCAGGTCAGCACAGGATACTGAGCGGATAGCAGTTCACCGGTCATGCCGCGCAGAGCTTCGGCTTCCGCGGCGAGGCGCGTATAGCTCTGCACCACAGTGACGTTGCCGATGACGTCTCCAACCCGGCCACTGACACCGTAGCGATACTCCTCAACCTTCATCTGACCGGAGTGCGTCTTTGAAACCACAAACAGGTTGAGAGCTGTGTAGCAGACGGCGAGCAGCGCCAAGATCGACGCCATGCGCCAGTCAAGCCAGATCGCGACGGGCACCAGCAAGATAATTGTTACGATTGCCGTCACTTGCTCGCGCAGCGCGCTCAACCAAAGCCAAAACAGTTCGTCGGTGCCACGGAGGACGGCTGCCACGACAGCGCCGGATCCGCGGCTAGCATGATAGCTGAGCGGTAGCGTGATGGCCTGCTCGAAAGCATCAGACAGAGCCGCCAGCCTGCGTCGATGCGCTAGCCGGTCGGCAAACACCGCCACCACGACACTGGCCATAATGCCGAATAGTCCGAGCAAGGCCCAGGCCAGAATCAACGGCGCCGACGGCTCACCGCGGGCTACCGAATCAACAACCCGGCCAAAAAGTACCGGCTCGGCGAGCTGAACACCGGCAATCGCGACACTGGCCAAGGCGAGCGCGAAGGATAGGTACCATTCGCTCGCCAGCATCCTCAGGGCACGAAAGTAGGTTTTTGCGAGTTGTAGCGGGCGGTGAAGGTTCGCGCTCAACGGAAATGGACCTGCTTCAGCAATTGGGCGCAGTGGTTAACGGCGCCGGTGTTTGATACGGCCAACCCCTTATCACTGCTCTTGCTTTCTGACACGAAGATGTTTGATCCCTCTGCAAAGGTGTTGGTTGTGAAGGTAAACCACAGGGGGGTGCTTGATCGCGTCCGCGCGCCCTGCAATAGGGTTGCCATGCGAACTGGTCGGAATCGAGAACGACCGTCTGTCTGAACATTTCAGGAGCTAAACTCATGATGCCCAAACCGCGCGCCGATCTGAAGCCGAACACGGCCGCCTTTGAGCGTTTGGCGCTTGTTAAGCCAACGGGCTTTCGCGAATACGACGCACGCTGGCTATTCCCCAGTGAAATCAATCTGATGGGTCTTAACGCGGTCGGCATGGGTTTGGCGAAGCTGTTTGAGAACCGGGGCGTTAAGAAGCGCATCGTGGTCGGCCACGATTACCGTTCTTATTCAGGCGAGGTGAAGCAAGCACTGATGATGGGTTTGCTGGCTGGTGGCTGTGAAGTTCACGACATCGGATTGGCGTTGTCGCCGATGGCTTATTACGCGCAATTCGCGCTGGACGTCGAAGGGGTTGCGATGGTCACTGCCAGCCACAACGACAACGGCTGGACTGGTATCAAGATGGGCCTATCGCGGCCGTTGACACTCGGCCCTGATGAAATGAGCGAGCTGAAACAGATCGTGCTCGAGGGACAATACGAAGCGTCCGGTGGCGGCCGCTACATCTTCGTGCCAGACATGGCCGAGCGCTATATGGCCATGCTCATCGACCGGCCGAAACTTAAGCGCCAGCTCAAGGTCATCGCCGCCTGTGGCAACGGTACCGCTGGCGACTTTGCACCGCAGGTACTGGAAGCAGTTGGCTGTGAAGTGATCCCACTCGACGCCGAGCTCGATTATTCCTTCCCGCGCTACAATCCAAACCCAGAAGACCTGAAGATGCTGCATGCCATCGCCGACGCGGTGAAGGCGAATGGCGCCGATGTCGGCCTCGGTTTCGATGGCGACGGCGACCGCTGCGGTGTCGTTGACAACACTGGCGATGAGATCTTCGCCGACAAGGTCGGCGTCATGTTGGCCCGTGATATCTCAGCCCTGCACAGGAACGCGACGTTCGTTGTCGATGTGAAATCGACGGGACTATTTGCGACCGACCCGGTGCTTATCGAGAACGGCGCATCAACCACCTATTGGAAAACTGGCCACTCCTACATCAAGCGGTTTTCACATGAGACGGGCGCGTTGGTCGGCTTCGAGAAGTCGGGTCACTTCTTCTTCAACCCGCCGCTCGGGCGCGGCTATGACGACGGTCTCGTTGCGGCGCTGGCCATCTGCGACATGCTCGATCGCAATCCCGATAAGTCGATGGCCGATCTCAAGGGGGCTTTGCCCAAGACTTGGCAATCGCCAACGATGTCGCCGAAGTGTGGGGACGAGGTGAAGTACGGCGTCGTCGATCGAATTATTGAGAACTACAAGAAACGGGTTGGAGCGGGAGAGCGGATCGCCGGCCAGGCCGTTCGCGAGCTCATCACGGTAAACGGCATTCGCGTGGTTCTTGAGGATGGCACGTGGGGGCTGGTGCGGGCCTCATCAAACAAGCCTGAGCTTGTTATCGTGGTCGAAAGTCCGACATCGGAAGAGAATATGCGCGCCATCTTCGCTGACATCGACCACCTTATATCCGAGCAACCGGAAGTGGGGGCCTACAATCAGAAGATTTAAGGGGAGCGTACGGTCGGGCGTTGATGGTTGGTCCGCTCACACTTCGGGGTGCGAAGCAAACGTGAGTGGACATCCCCTCAAGCGTGCGCCCCTGACGTTGCAGTGTCCCTAGGGGCAGGCATCAAAGCGGCCCTCAACACAGTGCCGAGTGCAAAGGGTGGTGTTTCTTCTCTGTAGAAACGGGTTGCGAGGAAGGACATCGTTAGCGCTTGACCGGTAGCGCAAGCCCGGCGCATCGGGGACGTAGCGACTGGTGCGGGCCGCGTCAAACAAGCCGGAGCTTGTTATTGTGGCTGAAGTCTGTCGTCAGAAGAAAGCTTGCGCGCCATCTTCGCTGACATCGACGACCTCATATCCCAGTAATGAATGCAAAGATGATAGCAAGCGGCACGCATCGGTTTGGACACAGCCCTTTGACGCAGCGCAACAGTTGTTCCCTAATACCTGACCGACTGCCCATCTGCCCACCGCCGAAGGAAGAGGGATGCCGACAGAACTCATTGCCATGGGGCGGCTTGTTATCGGGACGCTGCGCGATCTAGCGCCGATCGTGCTGGTCGTCGCGTTTTTCGAGATCGTCGTGTTGCAACAGCAGGTCGACAATCTCGGCACCATCGCGATCGGCCTTATGTTCGTCATGCTCGGCCTGGCGATCTTCATCCGTGGCTTGGAGATGGCGCTGTTCCCGCTCGGCGAAACGCTGGCTGCGGCTTTTGCCAAGAAGGGCTCACTTATCTGGCTGATGCTGTTTTCTTTTGGACTTGGTTTCGGCACCACGGTGGCTGAACCGGCGTTGATCGCGGTCGCGAACGAAGCTGCCGAAGTGATGGCCAAGGGCGGAGCGATCGACGATGACGAGGTAACCCGCGACGGTTACTCGACGGCTTTGCGCTACACGGTCGCCGTCTCGGTTGGGGTGTCGTTGATAATCGGGGTCACGCGTATCTTGCTCGGTTGGTCAATCCAATATCTCATCGTCGCAGGCTATCTCGGTGTGGTGGTACTGACTGCATTCGCGCCGGCCAATATCATTGGCATTGCCTACGACTCCGGCGGCGTGACGACTTCAACCATCACGGTACCATTGGTGACCGCGTTGGGGGTTGGTTTGGCCAGCGTCATCAAAGGCCGCAATCCGATGATCGACGGTTTCGGACTGATCGCCTTTGCCAGCCTACTTCCGATCCTGTTCGTCTTGATGTTCGGCATTGTGGTGGGAGCATGATGAACACCGTTACGCAACTTGCTGACACGTTCTTGCAAACGCTCATCGATGTGGCACCAATCGCGTTCATCATGATCGGCTTCCAAGTCGGCGTGTTGCGCCAGAACATCCCGCACCTGAGACAAGTCCTGATCGGCTCGTTCTACGTCGTGTTGGGATTGACGCTGTTTTTGGTCGGGCTGGAAAAGGCGCTGTTTCCAATCGGTGAGACTATCGCCAAGCACTTGACCGATCCGGCTTTTGTCGGTGGCGGACGTGCGGCCGATACGCTGGACTGGACCGACTACTACTGGACCTATCTGTTCGCCTTCGCCATAGGCTTCGCGACGACAATTGCCGAACCATCGCTGATTGCGGTGGCGTTGAAGGCGCAGGAAGTTTCCGGCGGGGCGGTCGGCGCCTGGGGTTTGCGGCTTGCAGTCGCATTTGGTGTGGCGCTCAGTCTGGCGGTGGGCACGTTCCGTATCGTCACCGGTACACCGCTGTACCTTTATATGATCGCCGGATACATCGTTGTCGTCATCCAGACGCTGTATACGCCGCGGGTGATCGTGCCACTGGCCTACGATTCGGGCGGCGTCACAACATCGACGGTTACCGTGCCGCTTGTCGCCGCACTGGGGCTCGGGCTTGCCTCGACGGTGCCGGGACGCAGTGCGCTGCTGGATGGCTTCGGGCTGATCGCGCTTGCCAGCCTGTTCCCGATGATCACGGTGATGGGCTACGCGCAGATCGGCGAATGGCGGACACGCCGCAAATCGGCGGCGGCCGAGCAAACCACGCGTGACACAGATAGCGATAGTGCAACTGGAACAACTGCAGAAGGTCAATCGTCATGAGGTTCAAACTCATCGTCGCCATGGTCGAGGACGACAAGACCGATCTCGCCATCGAGACCGCGCGCGAAAAAGGCGCGACGGGGTGCACCGTCATCACCAACGCTCGGGGCGAGGGCCTAAAGCCACAAAAGACATTCCTTGGGCTGAGCGTGTCTGGACAACGTGACGTTGTTCTGATGTTGGTGGAAGAGCATATGAGCCGCCAAATCCTGGAGGCGATTAGCAAGGCTTGCCAGTTCGAGGAGCAGCCTGGAACCGGTGTCGCCTTTCAGATCGATATTGAGGATGCCATCGGGCTGCGCAGTCAGATCAAGAAGATTGAACAAGAAATCGACGAGGAGGACTTGTGATGAGCGGCACTGTCATCAAGGTGGCCGATGTTATGACGACGGAGCTGCGCAAGATCAACGGGCTTGCCAGCGTGCGCGAGGCGCTGGACCGGATGCAGGCCAGCGGAACCAACTCCCTTGTCATCGAGCGGCGCCATGAGGGCGATGAATATGGTTTCGTCACGGTCTACGATGTGGCCGAACGCGTGATTGGCGCAAACCGCTCCGTTGAGCGCACGAGTGTCTATGAAATCATGACGAAGCCGGCACTGACCCTGAGTGCGGAAATGAACATCAAGTATGCGATCCGGTTGTTGGCGCGGCTCGGCGTGCGGAGAGCGTTGGTCACCCGAGGGGGAGATGTCGTCGGCTTTGTCAGCCAGCGCGATATGGTGATGAGATACGTCGACGACGGCGAGGAAAGATAGTGAGGCAGAGCGGATGAGTCGCACTGCAGTACGAGCAGGAATTCGTCGGTCCAGCACTGCAAGAATGGGGACAGCAATGACACTGAAAAAGAAGGCTCGCGCCGTTGGCATCAACCACATCGCGCTGGAAGTCGGGGATATCGATACAGCGTTGGAATTCTACGGCAGCTTTCTTGACTTTGAACTTCGCGGCAAGCACGACACCATGGCATTTATCGATCTTGGTGACCAATTCATCGCCCTGTCGCAAGTCTCTCAACAACCTCGCGACGACGAACGGCATTTTGGCTTGGTGGTCGACGACAAGGCTGCCGTACGTCACATACTCGAGCAGATGGGCGTTGGGATCGTATCCGACAGGTTTCTCGATTTCTATGATCCCTGGGGCAACCGGATCGAGATTGTCGGATACGAAGGCATCCAATTCACCAAGGCGGACAACGTGCTGCACGGCATGGGGCTTGATGGTCTGAGCAAGACCAGCAATGCAATCCAAGAACTTGCAGATATAGGCATGGCGCCAGACAAGACAAGTGATTGAGGCAACATGCACGGCGCCGTGCGGATTGTCACCGACGCCTGCAACGGGCGAGCAGTCTCGGTTACGGCCTTCGTGTATCGGGAAACCTAAATGACAATGTGTCGATCAGTCTGGACTGGCATTCCGTCAGCGGGCTAGTATTCGCCGAAATAGTCCTTGAGCACGTAGCAATTGGAAACAACGAGCTGTGAGCAATTACGCAATCACAGAATGGACAGGGAGTCGTGTGAATTGATTAGTCTCATCAAGTTTGTGCTGGCCGGAGCCGTAGCCCTAGCCGTTTGCACGTCGGCCTTTGCTGCCGACCCGCTCGTAGATGCCGACTGGGTCAGATCGAACATCGATAAACCGGGCATCGTGTTTTTGGATGTACGAGGCAAGCTTGCCGGAAAATCCAAGGCTGACTATCTCAATGCCCACATCCCCGGCGCCGTTTACACGGATTATCTGAAAGACGGTTGGCGCGCGAAGGACGCCGGCGGAACGGCCGGGCAGTTGGCACCGGTCGAAAATTTGGAGAAACTGATCGGTGGGCTTGGCATCGACAACAATACACATGTCGTGATCGTACCAAATGGTGGGAAGGCGCTTGATGTCGGGACTGGCACACGCATCTACTGGACTTTCAAGGTGCTCGGTCACGACAACGTCTCGCTGCTCGATGGTGGCATGTCCGCCTACACCACGGCCGTCGATGAAAAGACGAAAAAGCCGCTCAATCCGCTTGAGAAAGGTGAGGTGAAACCGGCTGCAAAAACATTCAAGGCGCAGCTGCGCAAGGATATGCTGGTCACCAAGGACGATGTCGTGGCGGCCAAAAAGAGCGGTACAGCTCTCGTCGACAACCGACCCAACAATCAGTTCATCGGCATCAACAAACACAAACTAGCGAAGCGGCACGGAACCATCCCCGGATCGGTCAACTTGCCAGAAAACTGGCTAACGAAAAACGGCGGCGGAACGTTCCGCTCAACGCCAGCTTTGGAGAAGCTCTACAGCGCCGCCAAGATTGGCACGAGCGGCAAACAG
>DAOUZE010000369.1 GCA_030665765.1 Filomicrobium sp. | reverse complement strand
GGTACACACAGGAGCCGTCTCGGTTGTTTTCAGTGCTCTTGTTCATGGCTTCCTCTTTCCTCACCGCACCGGAATCATTAGTTCACACGCGGTCCTTGGCGGACTTCATAACCACTACGTCCGGGTGTAGGCTTTCGGTACACACAGGTTTGGCGAGATGTGGACAGCTCATTCGAGCGCTTCTGTCTGACGGCCTGCATCGGAGCGATTGAGCAGATGCTGTGCGAAGACGCGCAGCGGCTGGCTGGTCCGGCCGATATTTCTGAATGGGCATTTTCGGGCGCCGCCTTTACTTGGCCGACCAATTCTGGGGGTTCATAAAATGGGACGCAAATTCGAAAATATCCTCGGAACCGTGGGCAATACACCGATTGTCAGGATCGGCAAGCTGGCGCCCCCGGAGGCGAACCTTTTCGTGAAGATCGAGGCCTTCAATCCCTTGGGCTCGGTAAAGGACCGCTTAGCGCTCGGGGTGATCGAGGAGGCCGAGCGGTCGGGAAAGCTCAAACCGGGGCAAACGGTCATCGAGGCGACGAGCGGCAACACCGGGATAGGCCTTGCCATGGTGTGCGCCCAAAAGGGCTACCCGCTGGTGGTTACGATGGCCGAGACCTTCAGCATCGAGCGCAGGAAGCTGATGCGGTTTCTCGGTGCCAAGGTAGTGCTTACGCCGGCCGCCGAGAGAGGGGTCGGCATGGTCAATAAGGCTATCGAGCTTGCCGAAGTCCACGGCTGGTTCCTGACGCGCCAATTCGAGAACGAGGCCAATCCTGACATGCATTCGCACACCACGGCCAGGGAGATCGTAGCGGATTTCGAGGGCGAGCCGCTCGATTACTGGGTGACGGGATTTGGTACCGGCGGCACGCTGAAGGGCGTTGCGCGCGTTCTTGCGAAGGAAAGGCCGGATACAAAGATCATTGTCTGCGAGCCAGAAGACGCGCCGATGCTCACCAGCGGAGTCAAGCAGGAAAGAAAGGCGGACGGCTCTCCAGCGGTGGGCCATCCGGCGTTCAAGCCGCATCCGATGCAAGGCTGGAGCCCCGACTTCGTTCCCAAGTTGACTGGTGACGCCGTCGACATGGGCGTCATCGATCGCATCCTGACGATTGCGAGCGCCGACGCGATGCACTGGAGCAAGCAGCTCGCTCAGAAGGAAGGAATCTTCGTTGGAATTACGGCCGGCGCGACCTTCGCGGGGGGGCTCCGGATTTGCGAGGAGGCGCCGAGAGGCGCAACGGTCCTTTGTATGCTGCCCGACACAGGTGAGCGATATTTGAGCACGCCGCTTTTTGCGGATATCGCGGTTGACATGACCAATGAAGAGCTGGGGATCTCGCGTTCAACGCCCGGTTTCCGTCTTGAGCCAGCGGCTTGAGACCGATTGGATCAACAGTCCTCTCACCGGAATGCTCATGTCTGTTCGTGGCACGGAGCAGACATGCCGTGCGGGCGGCGTAAGCTCCGCTAATGACCCAAATTGATCCCGCTCAAGGGCATGAGGGGGCTGGACACGCACAGTAAGGCCAATTCGCGAAAAGGATGATGTTCCCCATGGATATGAACGAAATCCACGACTACGCGCGGCGCTTCTTAGGCGCGCATGGCGACAAGGCAGAGGTTGAGGCGGCACAGAAGGCAGCTGATTTCGAGAAGCAAGGCAATAAGCATCAAGCTGAAGACTGGCGGCGCATCCAGGCCGCTATCAAGGCGATGCGCGGGCCGCATGTCAGTTAGATATCAGCGGTCACGCTGGAATGACGCCGCTCTGTGAGGCGGGTTGGCCGTAGACCTTTAGCCACTGCAACCTTAGCGCATGATGCGCTGGTGATATGCTCAGCGCCGTGAGCAATTCATGCCGGAGGGAACAATGCGGCTAACACCCCCAACAAAATACGTCTTCTATTCCTCGGTTGTCTTCGGAGTGTCGGCGCTCGTACTCTACTTCGTCGGCGTGATCGGTGTGATTGAGTACACATTCCACTTTGCGTTCTGGATTGCAATCGTCGCATGGCTGTCGATGACAGCCGGTGTGGCGGCCAAGGGCGTCTAGATTAAGCGAAGTTCGGTCGAGCTTGCCGCTACGTCTTGTCTCGGGCTAGATCCGGCTCTGACAATACCGTTATTCGCGCACGTGCCCCTAGCGTCCAAAAAGCCCTTCGCAAAACCACATGGGATATTTTTAGTGACCTTTCACAAGCGAATTCTGGAATGGCAAGCGGCTCACCCAACCATCACTTGGATTGGTTGGGGTCTTGTGTGGGCGATTGTCCTGGCGGTCATCCTTTGGCCTCGGACTTTGAATTAATTGGAATGGTGAGCGTTGTCAGATTAACTGGGCAGCCATCCACGGGGGTGTTTATGAGTTCACGGCCTAGCCGCAAAAGGGTGCCCACGCTCGGCGTCGATATCGAGGTCCGCTAAGTGCCGAGAACCAGATTGGGCAATGTCACGGTAACTCAGATAGCACTGCGGGTTGCCGCCGATTAGCATCGTTGGATGAAACCGATATCGTTTAAGCGCCACTGCTTCCCGCCAGCAATCATGCAGCCTCGATGACCTCGCTTCAAACTAACGTATCGACGTCGTGACGGCTGGTAGGGAAAACAGCCGGGCGTCGGCCGCGTATCCCAGACGGTTGAGGAGGTTTCGCGATGAGCAAGGATTTCGTGCAGATCGCCGACGACGTGATTAGCGGTGTGAAACTGCTACGCGAGGGCGCGCCAGAGCCGATGAAAGGCTTTGGGGCACTTGCAATGGCAGCGACGGCCTCCGAGGCCGTTGACACCAAGACCAAGGAGCTGATGGCGTTAGCGATCGGCATCACGCTTCATTGCGACGGCTGCGTGGCTTTTCATACCAAAATGGCCCACCAGAAGGGAGCCACCCGCGAGGAAATTGCCGAGACGGTCGCTCTCGCCGTTTACATGGGAGGTGGACCAGCGGCGGTCTATGGAGGAGACGCGCTCCGCGCTTACGACCAATTCAGCAGCACAAAAAAGATGCAACGTGAAACATCTTAACTGAACGCCCGATGAGCTGGGGTGGAGATAGGCATTGTCAGAGAAAATTGGCTTGAGCTGGGTAGGGCACGTCCCTAGCCGGCAATGTCACGGTAACTGGGATAGCTCTGCGGTTCGGCGCCGATTAGCATCATCGGATAAGACCGGGCATTGTCACATTAAGCGAAATTGGCC
Source organism: Filomicrobium sp. (assembly GCA_030665765.1). GTDB lineage: Bacteria > Pseudomonadota > Alphaproteobacteria > Rhizobiales > Hyphomicrobiaceae > Filomicrobium. The sequence goes on along the minus strand of DAOUZE010000369.1, from coordinate 404 downwards.
AGTTTGGACGATCAACCAACAGGCTAAGTCTCTGAAATCCCTTGCGCCAACATTGGTGGTTGTCCCAAAATTCCGCTCAGTCGGACTTAATGTGACAACACCGGGGCGGGAGCGGCCCACGTCAATGCACCATTAGCACGGGTATGTCAGTGTAGCGCAGCACATAGGATGTCGCGCCGCCGAATATCCATTCCTGCCAGCGCCAACGGCCATAAGCGCCCATAACTAGAAGAACACCACTGCCGGCCGCATCGAGCAGGATTTCGCCGACCTCGCGTGAGTCTTGCGCGAGCGTCTTGGCCTGCACGGGTAGACCAGCCTTCCGCAGGTATTCGGCCATGGCGGATGCGGTGGCGTCCTCGCCATCCTCCGTTATGCTTAGAAGTAGGACTCGCGTAGCCGTG
>DAOUZE010000347.1 GCA_030665765.1 Filomicrobium sp. | reverse complement strand
GTCGGCTGACGGTGTCGTGCAGTGGAGTGGTGGGGCAATGGAGCAATTGGAGCAGTGGGCGCGGTGGCTTGACCGGCAGGTTCCGGATGGGGGTTGGCACGACAAGATCTTTTCTTACTGCGAGCGGGGCGGTGATGCGGGCTTCTGGGCTGAGCCGCTGAACGCCTGGTCGAACGGCGCATTTCATCTCGCTAGCCTGGCCGCGCTGCTGTTGTGGCTGATGGCACCGACGGGGAGGCGTGGTGCCTTTGAGCTGGTGCTCATCGTATTTGTCTTCGTGATCGGGACCGGCAGCTTTTTGTTCCACACGTTAGCGACGCGCTGGGCGGCGATTGCCGATGTGGCGCCGATCGGCATTTTCATGATGCTCTATGTCGGATACGCGTTGAGGCGATTGGCTGGCTTCGGCGGGCTTGTGACGCTCGCCGGGGTTACTCTATTCGCGGTCGCGCTGTGGCAAGCAGGTCAGATGCGCTGTGGTGCGCGTCTTTGTTTAGGTGGATCGGTGGCGTATCTGCCGGCGCTTGGGGCACTGTTGGTGATGGGTTTATTGCTGGCCGTGATGCGCCGTCCGGCTTGGCGTTATTTCGTTGCCGGTAGCGTTGTCTTCGCTGTCTCGTTGACGTTCAGGACGTTTGATAGGTCATGGTGCCCCAATACGGTGTTTTACGATTTCGGGCGGGTTGGGACGCACCTTTGGTGGCACGTCTTGAATGCGTTGTTGCTGTACCTGCTGCTACGGGCCGCGATCCTGTATGGGACAGGTGCCACAACGCGTCGCGAAGCGATTGAGCCGACGGCATAAGCGCCGGCTTGTTTGCGTGCGCGTTGGAATTGGGGTGGCATGCCGTACATAGAGCTTCGGGGTTTCGTCCGTGCTGGTTCGACTTCCGTGGTCCGAATTATCCACAAAACGCGCGAAAAATCAAAACCTTGAGTTCTTGTTGTCGCATGTGGATGCCGGCTGTTGTGACCTGACTGTCGCTAGTATTCACCAGGTCGGTGGACACCGAGCGTTCGGATGTGGTCGGCTACTCTGCCTTGTTCGCGCTGGAGGTCGCCGTCATGCCAATCCGCATTCGGTGAATTGTCAAAGCAGAGCTTCTACGACAGAGCAAATGGTAGTAATCGCTTCGGCTAATCAGTGATGCGCTCGCTATGCTTGCTGCATGCGTTGAAGCAGCTGACCCCAACACGGCGGCTTGGAGAGCGCGCGTCGGATATTGTTTGTGGTTCGAAGTTTGAGGATTTTGCAGTTTGTCTTATCGACGTGTGTTTTTGAGATTTGTTTTTGCGTTTATAGCCGGTGTGTCTCTAGCTGGCATTGGTTTGATCACAGTCGCTTTCGCGCCCCCCTTCGATGAGTTGCGTCGAGGATTGGTCGCGCGTGTTGTCGAACGAGAAATCAATAGGAAAGTCCAACTCAACGGTCCTCTCGATATTACCATTTTAAAAGGTTTGGAAATTAGCGTTGCGGACGCATCCATCCTTAATCCTTCGTGGACTAAGCGGCCTCAACTGCTGCACGTGCGCTCGTTGAAGCTTGGGATTGATGTCGGCGCTGCTCTAAGTGGTCGGCTTGTTCTTTCGAAAATTGTCATCGACGGAGCGATGCTCACTCTTGAGATCGCGCCAGACGGTCACAAGAATTGGGCCGAGGCGGCCGACGCTGTATTTCCTGGGAATGACGCGATAGCCATCTCTGTACCAGCTGTGCCGATCGCCGAGCATGTCAAGATCACGAACTTGAGGATTGTTCGGGTCGACAGGCAGAAGGGCTTCGACGCGAACACAGTCATTAAGTCTCTCGAGTTGGCTCCCGATAAGAAGCAAGACCGGAGAGTGGTCAAAGGCTCGGGTACATTAAATAGCAAACCATTCTCTCTTGAAGGTAGCCTTCCTCTATTTAAGAACGGACAGTTCTCCAAAAATAGAACGATCACTGTATCATTTAAAACGAAGGGTGTCTTGGCTTCCCTTTCGGCGCAACTTGATCCTGCTACCAGGAAGCTCAATCCGCGGATCGATCTGAGATTTAACTCATCATCAATCGGCGACTTTCTTGAGGTGATCGAGCTCGATCGGGCCTTTGAGGGCACTGGCGATGTCAGAGCTGAAATCTGGGCTACAGATCGGCAAGTAGCATTGCGCGACCTGAACGCGAAAATTGAAACAAGGGCAGGCGAAATCATAACGGTCTCTGGGTCGATCGCGGACCTGCTCAAAGTTGCCAGCCCCCAGCTTTCTTTCAATGCAGACTTAGAGCCAGCAACCCAACAATCTGATCATAGCGCCGGTGGAGAGCAAACCCGATTTGATTTCGTCGCAGCGCTAACGAACAAGGACCAATCCGACGATGGCTCAGGTCTCTTCGATGACCTGAAGCTTACAGGAGTTTCGGGAGAGATCACCGGCAATTGGGATGCATTGCGAATTGAAAAACTGCTCGTGAGAACGAACGCCCTGTCGCGGGATATCCAGCGCATTGGCCCTATCAGCATTGATGCATTTCGCGCAGATCCCGAAGGTCGCCTGCAGCTCATTGGAATTGACGCTATTGCCGGACCAGCGGCAGCTCCAGCCTTTAGATTAACAGGAGATATCAAAGACTTACTTCGCCTTGAGCGCTTGTCGTTATCCGGCAGCTTTGCGCTCAGTCTTTCTGAAGTGCTCGGACTTCACTCTCGGGTTGCTGAAGAAAAGCTTGGGACTGTGACTGGAGAATTCGCGCTCTCGGACCGTGATGCGAGTTTAGGTCTCGATGCCCTGACTGCTGAGGTCGTGGGTACAAAGCTACTCACTGCTAAGCTTTCTTCGATAATAGACGATCTTCGCGAGGGTGACGGTCTGGAGTTTGGGCTGTCGTTGGGTGTTCCGGAATATGCCAGCCTTGCCGTTGTACTCGGAGCAACGCCACACAAGATTGGTAAGTTTGAATTCGAAGGGCAGATTTCAGGCGATCACGAAAAGGTCCGAGTGAAGGGAGCAGCCAGCCTTGGCGATACGGATCTGTCGGGTGAGCTAACTGGGTCCGTGAGGGACAACAAGCCTAGCTTTCACGGCGAACTGAATTCGAAATCCCTGAAGTGGTCAGACCTTCGTGCTGTCGCGCTGCTTGTGAGAACAGAGAACGATACGTCATTTGACAAAGCAAGCCGGGGCTCTGAAACGTCTCGCAGTCCAACAAAGAGGGCATTCAGTGATTTTGTTGCCTCACTGAATTTATTCAATTTAGAGCTCAAAGCAAAGGTCGATAAGATATTGAATGGAGGCACCAAGCTGAGCGGCCTCTCGACCAACGTCAAGCTTCAAGATGGCGTCCTGCAAATTGACCCCTTCAACATAAGCTATCTCGGCGGCCGTGTGAATTTAAAAAGTGAACTGACCGCCGCGACTTCACCACCACGGCTGAAGATTAGTGGTGGCCTGGACGATTGGCGTTTGGGAAGCGTTTTGAATTCATTAGGTGCCACCACTCCAATCTCTGGCGAATTGCATTCAACTTTTAGTTTGTCGGGTGCTGGTCGTACGGTCGATGCTCTGGTTGGCTCATCGAATGGTCGTCTCGATATAGCAATTTCGCGAGGCCGCATCGAATCTACCTTGGTTTCACTAACTGGCTTGGACCTTACAGGCTATTTGTTCTCTGACGCGGCACAACGAGGCTATACCCGCGTGAACTGCATGATTAGCCGCTTTGGAGTAAAGAATGGGATTGCGTCGGTGCAACAACTCGTTCTGGATACACCGGATATCCAGATGAAGGGGCAGGGCTGGATAAACCTCAAGAAGAAGAGTCTAAGCATTCGCGTCGAACCACAGCCCAAGCGACGCAAGATTGTTGAACTGGCGACGCCGTTTAC
>DAOUZE010000389.1 GCA_030665765.1 Filomicrobium sp. | reverse complement strand
CCATTCGAAGATGTTTTTTGTACATCCCGCATCAGGCCATCCGACTGCCCCATAATCCATTCCGACCACGCACGCCACCAAGATCCCTCCTGACGTTGAGCCGTCGCCGCCCAACTCTCTGCTTCGACGAAGTTTTCATCCGGCTGCCGCGTATCGATCCGGTAGGAGCGTTGCTGACGGCCGGGCTCGGACACAATGCCACCATTATGCCCGCCGCTGGCCAGGACAAACGTCACCGGAACGTCGGCAAGCAAATGAACCCGATAGACCGACCGCCATGGCGAGACATGATCCCGAACCGTTGAGACGACAAACATCGGCACACGGATGTCACCGATCGACACGGCGCGGCCATCAACCTTGAAGCGGCCTTCCGCCAGATCGTTATTCAGGAACAGTGCACGCAGATACTCCGAATGCATGCGGTATGGCATACGCGTAGCATCCGCATTCCATGACATCAGGTCGTTGCTGTTCTCACGTTGGCCAAGCAGGTACTCGCGGGTCATACGCGACCAAATCAGATCGTTCGAACGCAACAGCTGGAATGCCCCAGCCATCTGGCTCGAATCGAGAAAGCCCTGCTCCCACATCATATCGTCAAGGAATGCAAGCTGGCTGTCATCGATAAACAGTCCAAGCTCGCCCGGCGACGAAAAATCAGTCTGCGCGGCCAGTACCGTGATGGACTTCAACCGGTCATCTCCATCGCGGGCCATCGCACTGGCGGCTATCGCCAGCAGGGTACCTCCAAGGCAATACCCAGCGGCGTGAACCTTCCGCTGCCCCGTGACTTCGCCAATAATGTCGAGGGCTTTCATCGGTCCCAGTTTTCGGTAATCGTCAAAACCCAAGTCGCGGTGTTCAGGTCCGGGATTTCTCCAGGAAATGACGAAAACGTCAAAGCCCTGCTCCAGGAGATACGCGACCATAGAATTATTCGGTGATAGATCGAGAATATAGTATTTCATGATCCACGCCGGCACGATCAAAACCGGCTCAGCCTGGACTTTCTTCGTTTTTGGCGTGTAGTGGATGAGCTCGATTAGGTCATTTCGGTAAATCACCTTGCCCGGTGTCGTCGCGACATCGCGGCCTACGACATGGCTCACCGATTGCCGGGGATGATAACCGCCGACCGCATCCGACAAGTCATTCATATAGTTCATCGCACCGCGCACGAGATTAAGGCCCATCTGTTCACGAGTTACCTCCAGCAATTCCGGATTCGTGAACAGAAAGTTCGATGGCGAGACCGTATCGAGCATCTGACGCGTCGTGAATTCAACGACCCGGGAGTGGCGGGGATCAAGCCCGCGAACGCCGCAAGAGGCGTTGTGCCACCATTGCTGTTGCAGCAGGAAGGACTGATAGATGACGTTGAATGGCCACTTCCGCCAGCTTTCGGCGGTGAAGCGCCGGTCCTGTTCGAGCGGCTCGATGCAGGAATGGCGATTGCCGGGAGCGAGGGCTTCGCTGGCAACAAAGCGATTGAAACGGACAAGTTTGCGGAACGCCTTTTGATAAAGTTCAAACTGCTTGCCTGGCGACAGCCACAGATGGATCGCCCAGTCGACGTAAGCGTTCGTTAGAGCAGCCGGAGAAATGCCCGAGGTGTAACGCGCCAGTCCGGCATGAAACGAACGGTCGAGAACCTCAGCGGCGGCCGTTGCCGAATAGGAGTCCCGCATCAGACTTGTATCGAGCTTATCGTAGCCAGCCGCCGGATGCGACACATCGGTCACTTCAATCGGGTTGTAGCGAGGCCCGCCAGTTTCTTCGCTCTCGACGCCATTTTTGGCACGTCCATTCGACACTTTATCCATAGCTCACCTCGGCATCCTTAAGCGTTCTCGATATTGGGCGAGGCGCATGAGTTTTAAGTTAAACAACAGCACTTCAGCAGTCGTTTCTATGTGTTCGCGACAATAGTCCTCGAATTCTTCAATTCAAAGGCTTCGAAGAGTTGTGCAACGATAACCGGCATCATGCCGAGCCCGATGATGAGCAACCACGCCCACAGCGAAGGCGGCGTGAGTTGTAGCGCCGCGGCGGCCCAAGGAACATAAACGGCAAGAGCCAGCAGCAAACAACAAAGGCCAAGCGCTGCCCACACCCAACGATTGTGTGTGACGTCATTATCGAAGAATGACGAGCCAAGCTTTCGCATGTTGAAGACGTGCAAGAGCTGCGCGATAGCAATTGTCAGGAAAGAAACAGTGGTCGCTTCAGCGGCGTCAAGGCCAAGCCCGCGTACCGCGACCACAAGCGCGATTAGGGTCACCGCCGTTATTGTTAGACCGTAGCGGATGATCGCGCTCCATTCCGGCGCGCCAATAAGCTGTTCGGACGGCGGCCGTGGCCGACGCTTCAGAATGTCTGGATCGCCCCTTCCAGCCGCCAAGGCAAAGGCAGGAAATACGTCGGTCACCAAGTTCAAGAACAGGATCTGCAATGGCAATAGCGCCATAGGCAGACCGAACAAAATGGCGAGTGCGACAACAAGAACTTCACTCAAGTTGCAGGACAATAGATAGACGACGAACCGTCGGATGTTCTCAAAGATAACGCGGCCTTGGGCGATAGCCGCGACAATTGTCGGAAATGAATCGTCTAGAAGAACCATGTCGGCGGCCTCTCGCGCCACGTCGGTACCGCGCTTTCCCATCGCCACCCCAATGTCTGCCTGGCGCAACGCCGGCGCGTCATTAACGCCGTCGCCGGTCATCGCCACGATTTCACCGGCCGACTGAAACTGCTCGACGAGACGCAGCTTGTGCTCGGGTGTCACGCGCGCGAACACATTGGCTTCCCGGAGTTCAAGTTGCCCCCCGTCGTGGGACTGCAAAAGCTGATCAAGCCGGGCTCCATCGATCCCGGTTGCCGTCTGCGACTCGATGCCGACCTGCTGGGAGATGGCGGTCGCCGTTGCGATGTGATCGCCCGTCACCATCACGACGCGGATACCCGCATCTTGGCAAGCCTGGATAGCCTCCTCGACGTCATGGCGTGGAGGATCTTCAAAACCGACGAGGCCAAGCAGAACAAGGTCTCCGACGTCCTCGACCGACCCTTTACCCTCACCGTCTACACTGCGGGCCAACGCGAGCACACGCAAACCCGAAGTGGCCATCTCGTCCGCTCTCCGGCTCCATTCGCCGCGCATGTCGGCGGTCATCGCAACGGCACCCCCGTCAGCGGTAAGATTGGAACACGCGAGTTTAATCAGCCGCTCCGGTGCTCCCTTGCAAAACAATCGTCCCTCGCCGTCGGAACGGTGCGCCGTCAACATCATTTTCAAAGCGCTGTCAAACGGGCGTTCCGCCGTCTGCCGCCACCCGTCGCGCAGCTCTTCAATATCGATACCCTGATCCCGCGCAGCATAGAGCAGAGCAAGCTCGAGGGGATCTCCAGTACCTTCACCTTCAGTGGAAAGCTTGGCGTGATTGCATAGCACCC
>DAOUZE010000008.1 GCA_030665765.1 Filomicrobium sp. | reverse complement strand
GGATACATCACGGTGCTGCCGGCGATCGTCATGTCGGGATTGATGTTGGGGGCACTGGCGTTGTTCATGTCTTCAGTGATCCGCCAACTGGAGAATTTTGCCGGTGTGATGAACTTCGTTATCTTCCCGATGTTCTTTGCTTCTTCGGCGCTGTACCCCCTATGGAAGATCCGAGAATCAAGCCCGCTGCTCTATGAGATCTGCTGGTTCAACCCCTTCACTCACGCCGTTGAGTTGATACGCTTTGCCTTCTACGGCCAGCTCAACGTGACTGCGTTTCTCGTCGTGCTGGGCTGTCTTATCTTCTTTCTGGGCGCGGCGATTTTCGCCTACAACCCATCGAAGGGTCTGATTGCACGACGTGGCGGACCGAGAGGATGAAGTTCGAATGAGAATGCGCTTTGACCTGCGGGTTTGCGTCGCACTCCTTGGTCTTACGATTGCGGCCCCCGCATTTGCCGTTGACACCGCCAATCCAGACTGGCCATGCGTCCAACGCAAGGTGCTGAAGCTGACTTCAGCGCAGATCTGGGACGGCCCTGCGGTCGACGGCATCACCAATTGGTGGGAGGACAAAGAGGTTGGCAAGCTTGTCCGTGTTGTCGTCAGCCGCCGCATTCCCATGGAAAAGGTCGAAGAAGTCATTCAGAAATTCGCCGAATCCATGCCCGAGGGCGAACAACGCGACAAACGGCTGACATTGCTGTTTGCCGGCGTTCTCGACGAGACGAACAAAGTCCGCTCCAGCGTCGTGAGCGGCATCGAACGCGTGCAGCGGCGCCAGGTCGGCCGTTCCAAACGCCTCCAAGAGCAAAGTAGCGAGATTGCCGCACTCAGAGCTCGTGCCTCGAACGGCGAGGATCTGACCGGCCAAATCGAAGCATTGCAGGAAAAATTTGATTGGAATGCCCGCGTTTTCAAGGAACGCCAGGACAACATTCCACTGGCATGTGAGATCCCCGTAGAAATCGAACAGCGCGCCTTTGCTGTCGGCCGTACGATCAGATTCCACATGAGCTAAAGGGCGTTAAAAGTCGCCTTTTCAACTCCTCAATCTACGCCTAATCTGCACCCGGAATTCAGCCTGCAGAGCAATAGTTCGCGGTTAAAGTCGGGGACCAGAAAATGAATACTCGAATGGCCATCACGCGCCTTCTTGCCTTCGGTCTGCCTGTCGCCGCAGCCGCGGCAGTCCTGGTCTTCGGACTAAACCTACGAGAGCTACCGAAACAGACGCCGCCAACAGAGCGCTCGACCGCCGTGCGGGTGCTGACGTTAGAACCGACCGAATTCAGGCCGCGCGCCGTCGGCTACGGTGCCGTCCAGCCGGCGCGGACCTGGAATGCTGTGGCTCAGGTTGCCGGCCGTGTCGAATTCGTTGATCCCCGTCTGCGCAGCGGCGCCATTATGGACGCCGGAACGGAGATCATCAGGATCAGCCCGCAAGACTACACTCTGGCGTCGCAGGAGGCCGAAGCCAATCTGCGTTCAGCGGAGTCAAAGCTCGTTGAGTTGAAGGCCCAGGAGGAAAACGCTAACCGGGCACTAAAGATTGAACAGCGTTCTCTTGGCATCAAGCAGAGGGACCTGGCGCGGAAGAAAGAGCTTGCGCAGCGCGGGACCGTTAGCAGTCTCTCCGTCGATGACACCGAGCGCGCAGTCTTGCAGCAGCAGGCAGTCGTCTTGAATTTGGAAAACTCGATACGGCTCTTTCCGACGCAGATCGATGCCCAAAGGCGTCAGATTGATGTCAACAAGACCAAGCTGGAAACCGCCCGGCTCAACCTTGCCCGCACCCATATTTCGTTACCCTTTGACGCCCGGATTTCGACCGTCAACATCGAACGCACGCAATTCGTTGGAATTGGCACTGAATTGGCCAAAGCTGACGATATCGACACCGCCGAGGTCGAAGCGGAAATCCCACAGGATCGCTTCCACACCTTCATGAAACTGACGCTACCCAAAGACTTCGTTATCGAAAAAATCCGCAGCGGTGGGATCAGCGAGGTCTTCAAACGCATGGGGTGGTCGGCAACCGTTCGCCTGCGCTCCAATTCACGCGATGTCACATGGCCGGCACAGCTCCTTCGCACCTCCGAGACGGTTGACCCCAAGACGCGGACGGTCGGCGTCATTGTATCCGTCGATAAGCCCTATGAGGGGATCAAGCCGATCGTGCGTCCGCCACTGGTCAAGGGAATGTTCGTTGAGGTCGAAATCACCGGGCAGCCAACCACCGGTCGCATAATTATTCCCCGGTCTGCCGTCCACGAGGGCCGCGTCTACACCGTCGATGAACGTAATCGGTTGCGTATCAGAAAGGTCAAGGTGCTTGCTGAACAGGCCGGCAAGGCCGTTATCGAAAGTGGCCTTGAAGAAGGTGAGCGCATCGTCCTTAGCGACCTTTCACCCGCGATCGACGGCATGTTGTTGAAGCCGTTCGACGCGAGCCCTGAAAATGCCGAGACGGCGCTGACTGACGAACGTAAAGAGACCGACGAGGTTCAGCGGTGATCGCGTTCTTCACCAAGCACCCCACCATCGCCAACCTCTTGATGATCGCATTCCTTGCGATTGGTGCGGTAACCGCTCCCACTTTGCAGCGCGAAACCTTACCCCGTGTCGAGGCTAATAAACTCGAAATCTCGGTTCTCTTTCCGGGTGCCGCGCCGGAAGATGTCGAGGACGGCATTTGTCAACGTGTCGAGGATGCTGTCGATTCCGTCGATGGCGTGGTGGAAGTCATTTGTGAATCCCGCGAGGGACAGGGCAAGGCGACGGTCGAGATGACTGAGGGGGGTAATCTCGACCGCTTCTTTGCAGACGTGAAGACCGAGATCGACGCCATCGACGATTTCCCCGACGAGACCGAGCGGCCGACTATCAAACAGCTTGGTCGCACCGATTTCGTTGCCGCCGTTGCAGTCACTGGACCAAAAGAGCTCACCGACCTTCGCGTCTATGCCGAACAGCTGAAGGATCGCATGAAGGCCTTCGGTAGCATTCCCAAGGTTAAAGTCTTGGGATTTTCCGATCGGCAGCTTCGCATCGAATTGCGCGACGCGCTGTTGCGCCAATATGGCCTCAGTCTGTCCGGGGTCGCCGATGCCATACGCAAGCAAAGCGTCGACCTGCCAGCCGGTAGCGTTGAGACGCAAGACGGTGAGATTCTGCTCCGCTTCGACGATGAGCGCGAGAACATCGACTCGCTCAAGGATCTCATCGTCATCACCGATCCAAGCGGTGGGCAGGTTCGCCTCGGCGAAATAGCCACAATCGATGACCGCTTCGAGAAGGACGAGGTCCAGATCCGCTTCAACGGCGAACCAGCCGCCTTGTTGCAGGTCACGAAAACAGCCAACGAGGACACGCTCAAGGTTATCGACCGCGTCAACGCCTTCTTGGAAGAAGAGCTTCCGCAGGCACCGCCCAGTGTGACGCTGACCGTTGTCAACGACACCGCCAGTATCGTTCGCGACCGCCTCAATCTGCTTGTCAACAATGGCGCCCAGGGACTGGCGCTGGTGTTCCTGGTTACCTGGCTGTTCTTTGGCTGGCGTTACGCGTTTTGGATCAGCATGGGGCTGCCGGTTGCCTTCATGGGCGGCATCGCGGTGATGGCGATCTTAGGTTACACGATCAACATGCTGACAATGGTTGGCTTGTTGATCGTCGTTGGCCTATTGATGGACGACGCCATCGTGATTTCCGAGAACATCGCAAGCCACAGCGAGGACGGTCTCGCGCCAGCGGATGCGGCCGCCCGCGGCGCTATCGAGGTCATGCCGGGCGTCGTGTCGTCCTTCTTGACCACGTTTTGCATCTTTGGTTCGCTGGCCTTCCTGAAGGGCGACATCGGCCAAATGCTGCGAGTAATACCGGTAGTTATGATTGCCGTTCTCGCTGCATCTCTAGTCGAAGCATTTTTGATTCTGCCCCACCATCTCGCCCACGCTCTCAAGAAGGGCAACCCAAGAGGCGGCTGGATTCAGGGCAAGGTCAGCAGTGGCCTTGATTGGGTGCGCGTGAATATTGTCGGCGTTTTTTGCTCAATGTGCGTCAAAGCCCGTTATCTGACTGCCGGTGTGACGTTCGCGGCGCTGTTGCTGGCTGTCTCTGCAATGGTCACGGGCGTATTGAAATTCAGCGCCTTCCCGGAATTGGACGGAGATACGCTCGAAGCCCGCATTCTCTTACCCCAGGGCACTCCCCTGGACCGCACAAAATCGGTTGTTGCGCGCGTCGACGATGCGATCCTGCGCATAAATCAGCGCCTGTCGCCCGAACAACCGGGCGGAGCACCGCTGCTGGTCAACCGAACGGTCAAGTATAACGAGAACGCTGACGCACATGAAGCTGGGGCCCACGTCGCGACCGTCAGCATCGACGTTTTGTCATCTGAATCGCGCACCGTTGACAACGAGGCCTTGCTGGCCGACTGGCGCAGCGAGACCGGCATCGTCCCGGACGTGATCGCGTTGAAGTTCACAGAACCATCTTTGGGACCAGCCGGTCGCGCGATTGAAATCCGACTGAGCGGCCGTGACTTGAAGTCGCTGAAAACCGCCAGCGAAGAGCTGCAAGCTTGGCTGAGCCGTTATCAAGGCGTCGTCGGGCTGATCGACGACTTACGTCTCGGCAAGCCCGAAATAAAGATCCGCATGCGCGAGGAAGGCGTCGCGTTGGGTCTGCGTGCCGATGATGTCGCCAACCAGATTCGTGCCGCGTTCTTCGGCACAACCGTCAACGAGCTCCAGGTGGATACTGGCGGCCTGGAGATCGATGCGCGGCTGGCCGGGGAAGACCGGGAAAGCCGCGCTACACTCGACAACTTCGTCATCACGACGGCCGATGGCGCTCAGGTGCCGCTAACCGCCGTTGCCACTCTGCGGGACGCCCGCGGATACGCCCGCATCAACCGAATTGATGGGCTGCGCACGGTTGCAATCGAAGGTGACGTCGATACCCGTTTGGCCAACGCCAATGAGATCATCACTGATACCTCCACGCGGTTTCTGCCCGGCTTTGAAGAGCGCCACCCCGGCGTGAAGGTGACGATCGCCGGACAAAACAAGGAAGCCGGACAAACCGGAGCGTCGATGATTACCGGCTTTTTGATAGGCCTAATCGGTGTGTACCTTGTCCTGAGCTTCCAATTCCGCAGCTACGTCGAACCGATTGTCGTCATGATCCTGATCCCGTTCGCATTTATCGGAGCGGTGGTAGGACACATAGTGATGGGTCTTGATTTCACTATGCCGAGTTTGCTCGGCTTCGCTGCCTTGGTGGGCGTTGTCGTCAATGACTCTATTCTGCTGGTGCACCAGATTAAAGAGCACCATGCGCCTGGTAGCACGGTTGCCGACGTCGCCCCGCGCGCCGCACAGGCCCGCTTCAGAGCGATACTACTGACCTCGCTGACAACGATTGCCGGCTTACTACCCCTGCTGGCCGAGACAAGTCTGCAGGCGCAGGTATTGATCCCTCTGGTAACGAGCCTGGCTTTCGGTCTGATGGCCTCGACCGTCCTGGTCCTGTTCGCCGTCCCTGCGTTCTACGCAATCATCGATGACTTTGGCTTCACCACTCTGGCCGAGGAGCGAAGAGCGGCGGCTCGCGCAACACATGCTGAAGTTGGCGCTTAGAGCGCATCGAACAAAAAAGCGGGCCACATAATGCGACCCTCCTCAAAGTGTCATTGCCCTAAAACTCAGCGTCCGACGCTGAGCATGCAGCGGCCCGACAGAATACGACCGGTATTCTTCGCGCAGAAACCCTTGCTTCTAATTTTATTAAAGCAGCACTTTTCATCGATGTTGCACCGGAAGTCGACGGTTTTACCGCGCAGTGTTTTCCCGTGGCAGACTTTGTAAGTGTAGTGACCGCCGGCATTCGCGGCGGTACCAACGAATGCGATTGCCATGGCGAGAGCGATCCTACGGATCATGACTAGCCTCGATTGACTGTAGTTACCACAAGGGACCGGCAAAGCGGTGCCCGGCCAAATTGAAACATTTGTGGACGCCAAAACCGCAGCAGGGGCGTGCGACACCAGAGTTTAGCCAAAATGTACAAAAAAGGGCTCTCTAACTACAAAAATAGCTAACCAATTGCCCTTACGCATCGGGCGCAGTGACTGGACTGCCGAAACACGCATCCTCCATCGAGTGCTCAAACGAGGGTTCAGCCAAGCCCCATCGGCGTTTTTTTCGCTTCCAGAAGCAGCAAAGCGACGGCCACGGCAGGCGCGTGATGCGTCGCAGACATGATAAGCTCGCCCTCGAGCCCCAAGATTTGACCGAAGCTCTCAGAGGTGCGGCCAAGCCGTCTCGAAACCTCTGCCGCCTCATGCGCCCCAATGCCAGCCGTGACGACGGGCGAATTATGGGGCAGTGACCTACTCGATAAAACCAGGCATGCACCGTCGACGATAGAGCCCAATTGTGCCTCTCGGATGTAGGCGGCACTAACGCGCCATGCCGCTGGAGTGGCCGCATCGCTATCGCTGCCAAACAGGCGTGCCAGCCTGACGAAACTTGCCTCAAGTGACTTACCGCGTCCGTCGGCAGTGGCGTGAACGTCGATGCCTTCAAGATCGTCGCCGAGCACACGGCGGACGTCGGCCATCGTCGCGAGATGCTCCCGCGCCAGTCCCACCCATTTGCCATGTAATGGTGCCGTCGCGGCGACACCCATCGCGGCGGTGCGTGTTAACCCGGTGTAGACCAGTTCACCCGTGGCTTGCCGTTCCGCATCGCTCAAACCCAGGGTTTCAGGGACGCCGCTTCGAACCGCAATGATGTCGACAGTGGTCGATCCGAAATCGATGAATAGCGCTGTATTGCGGCGGCGCCCGACGGCTTGTGCCGATGCTAGAAAGTTCATCGAGCCGGTGTCATCGGGATAGGTCTTCGCGGCATGCGCATCACCGAAACCGCGTTGCCCGACAAAGAAGCGTGCCTTTTGTCCAAACCCGGCAGTGAGACTCTCGGCGAGTATCTTGACGCCCTTTTGGCGGCTTTCGAATAAATCTGATAATTCGCCGGTCATGGTGACGGCCACCTGTTCTGCACCGGAGAGCAGTGGCACAGCCTCATTGAGGGCAAGTCCGAGATTATCGAGCCCCTTCCACAGCGGACATGCGAATTGGCGCACATCGACCAGCGCATCGTTTTCAAACCGGGCAACCTTCAGGTGAGCCCCACCGACGTCCAGCCCAACTGTGATAGTCATGTGCTACTTCCTCGCTCGCGCAGCGCTTGTTCTCAGAGGGAAGCTATCAAAAAGGCCGACGAATTTGCATGTGATCCCCGTCATTGATTTGAAGTCTGGCGTCGTTGTTCGCGCAGTTGCCGGCGATCGCGGCAATTATCGGCCAATCGACACCCCATTGGCTCCGGCAAGTTGCGATCCCATCGACGTCGTCAAAGGCCTCACGGCGTTCTGCGATGACTTTGAGTGGCTCTACGTCGCTGACCTCGATGGTATCGAAGTGCGTGGCCGAGACCGTGATAGCATTCAACGCCTCTGCGATGCGTTCCCGCAGCTTCGATTTCTCGTTGATGATGGATCAGCAACTCTTCGCGACATCTCAGCCTTCGCCGATCACCCGCGCATCACACCGGTGATCGGTTCGGAATCGTTGCGGAGTTTACGGCAGCTTGCGGCGATTACGGACCGTCTGCGCGGCGAAATAGCCTTGTCGTTGGATTGGCGCGCTGGTCGAAGGCTGGGACCAGATGAACTGTTCGACGACAGCTCGCATTGGCCGAATACGCTCATCGTCATGAGCCTTGACCGTGTCGGTCTCCGCGAAGGTCCCGATCTTGATCGCTTGAATGAGGTGAAAAGCCGTGCCGGTGATAGGCAGGTGCTGGCCGCCGGTGGCGTACGTAATGTCGATGACCTTCGCAGTGTCCATCAACTTGGCTGCGGTGCGCTCATCGCCTCTTGCCTGCACGACGGAACAATCACGCGCGGGAGCCTCGCTACTCTGCTCGGCCTCTAGGGTATGATCGTTTGTGACGGAGGCGGAGGTTTTTGCTGAGAATGTTAAACACGCGCTCTTAGGCTCGGATGATAAAAAATGAGAAGGGCCGGCACCGCTTTGCGGATACCGGCCCAATTCTTGTGTCTTAGCCTTTCCAGCGGCCTGAAAGCAGATTACCCAATCGCTGCAGCAGACCCCCCTTCATGGGAGGGGCATCGTTTGTGTTATTATTGCCCTGCTCAGGACGGTTTCCGCTTCAAGATTTGGCAGCGAACGGATGCTCAGCGGTTTCGCGCTGTGCGGTCACTTCGGCAGCCGTCGGCTTACCAGCTATTGCACGCTCAAGGGCTTCCTTGGTAGCGGTGTAGTTGTATTCCTGGATCTTCGCGTCGTCAGCGGCTTCCCAGTGGATGAACACACCGACAGCGATATAGAGGTCGTCAGCCTGATCAGCGGATATGGTGCCTTCAGCGACACAATCCTGAACGGCCTTGGCGACAGCGTACTGCGCCGGACCGAACATCTGGACGGCCTGACGGGCGTCTTTGATGGTGACTTTGTTGTAGAGAATTGTGTTTGGTTTGCACGGCAGGTTCGGAGCAACCACGGCAAGCAATGTGGTGAATCCGTCTTTATTATTGGTCAGCGCGTTGCAGAATGCCGTTTCAGCAGCCGAACCGCGGGGACCGATGATGAGGTCGATATGGGCGACTTCGTTACCATCGCCGACGAGCGATTCGCCGACCATAACCTTGTCGATCTTGGCCATGATGTAACTCCTCCCAGAGTTTACCCAACAATTGAAACTCCGCCCGGATGAGCGGTGCCCAGAAGAAAGCTTCGGGCAAACTATCCCAGTTGTCAGCGAACGGGAACGAACCCGATCCGGTTGCCAGATAGTAGCGCCGACGCGCACCGCGTTGATAGCCCGAGGCACCGGGCTAAGACAAGAGTCTTAAGCGCTTATCGGAGCACCAACTTTGCAGATAAGTCCTGCGATGAACAATGTTGCAACCACGAAGTCGGCGGTTGTGCCGGGATTGAGGCCTCGGGCTTTAAGCGATGTGTCGAATTCCACGAGCTCCTGGATCGCGTCCGGAGCCACGACCGGCCGAAACAACGGCGCCATTCTACGGGCTTCATCGCGCAAAGCGTCCGCGGTTCGAGAACCATATTTACGTGCGACATGGGTGTCGGCGAAGGTGGCCAGCAAGCTCATATGTAAAGTAGACACGGCCAAATCGGGCGTTGCGGCCAATTCGCGCGCTTGCTTCAGTAGTGGTAGAGCGAACTCAAAAATATCGGCGTAGTCAGTCACATAGGCCAAGGCAATACGATCTCGGTCAGCGGCCAGCGCCATTGCTTCGCGCAGCGTCATGTCGGCTGCGGTGTGCACGTCGCCCTTTTCAACGGTGCCGAGCCCTCCAGGTTCAGCGTGCGCGATTGCCGCAAACGTTTCCGTTGCATCGGCTGTATCTAAATCGGCGAGCACGTTGGCCAGGCGGTTTTCAAGGTTAGCTTCAGGAACCACTTCATCGGCCGCGTATGCCACAGGCGCGCAAAGCAGCACGATGCCGAGGTTGGTATTGCAACCAGCGGCTTGGAAACTGGCTTCGACAGCACCCCGTATGCGATGGCCGACCCGCGACCCCCTTTGAGTGATATGCGGAGCTGCCGCCAGCGCAGCGCGCTCGAAGTGCTGCGTATCCATCTTGTGGCCGCCGGCATGGACATGAACATTGCCAGGTTTTAGTGCTTCAAGCTCGGCTCTGCAGGCTGCGACGAAGGCTTCCGAAAGCTGTTCTTGTGGGAGCGGAAACTTCATGCACCTTGTGCCGGTATTTCCGCGCGGACCGCGCTCAAGAAGTCTTCGGCCAGCGTCGCGGCGATATCCCGCTCGCAAATAGATTGCAGACCCTTCCAGGCTGGGTTGGAATTGATTTCCAACACCATCAAACGTCCTTGCCCATCGCGGATCAGGTCAATGCCGGCATAGTCAGCGCCGACCGCGGCAGCTGCAGCCAATGCCAGTTGGCGACCCTCCGTATCAAGTTCAACAGCTTGCGGCTGCCCACCCTGATGTATGTTCGTGACCCAGTTGGGACCCTGCCGGACCATGGCGCCAACCATGCGGTTGGCGGAAACAAAAACACGCCAATCGGAAAACTCACTGGCATCTGGGGCCCGCAGGTATCGCTGCAGATAATAAACGCCGCGCACCTCGTCCTCGGTTGGCATGTCACTTGGCTCGTCGAGCCGGCGGACGCCATTACCTTGCGATCCAAAGAGCGGTTTCAGCACGAGTGGGTAGCGCGCTTCGGCATAGCCGAGGGCACGTTCGCGTCCTTCGGCGATCCGTGTCGGTGGGACCGGCAGGCCGGCCTTTTGAAACAAGAACGTCGCTGTTGACTTGTCGACGCAGCGCTCAATCACGCGCGCATCGTTCCAAACCCTCACGCCGCAAGAGTCGAGCGCGTGTAGAATACCCAACCGCAGGGTAATCTCCTCAAGAGATCCCTTCGAAATGGCGCGCACGAACACTCCGTCGGGAAGCTTCCCGTCGAGGCCTGGGATATCGATGCCGTGAGGAAAGCTGGTGTCGAAGGCGCAGCGTTTGAGAGCCGTGGTAACGACTCTCCCTCCACAATCCTCAATGGCCTCCCGCAGCCGGCGGGCATGCCAATCGCCACTGTCTTCTTCAACAAAGATGACGATCGAGCAGTCAAGTCCTGGCGTGCTTTTCATCTCAGGCAAAGCTGGCGTCGACGATATCAGGGGCGAGTTTTCCAGCACGGAACGAGCGACCGGTATCGAGATTGGAGACAGTCACGACCGCTGGCGAGAACAGCATTGGATCGATCTTGTAGAAGTCGCCTTCTACCTCCGCGAAGATCTCGGCAAACGGCTTGCCATAGGCCGCTGACCCAGATGAGGGAAGTTTCTCCGCCAACTCCTGCGCTTGCTGATCGCCACCAGTGACGAACAGCTGCACGCGCCCACCATAGATGATACCGTCGTTCGTGCGCCCCATCGACTTGACGAAATCAGGTATTGGCGGTGCCAGCGGTGCGATGCCGTAACCGTCTTTGATGTTGTCCAGAGGGAAGTGCAACTCGTGTGCCTTGTGCAACGCAACTTCCAACACGCGTGCCCCAATCTGCACCGTGCCCGCCAGACTCCAGGTCGGTGCGAATAGGATTGTCAGGTCCTTGGTGGGGATCCCGCACTTTTCCGCCACGAGGCGCGCGACGCTCGACGGCGGCGCCTTGTCACCCTCGATAACGAGTACGGCTTCGTCATGATGATCGGCGTAGCCCAGCTCCTTGTAGAGATCCTCAACGCGCGATAATGCCCGCGCTGGACCGGAGCCGAGAGCAAAGAACCCGCTCGCCTCTTCGCTGATGGTCCAGCCTGCATACTGGCTTCCCAGGCAGGAAATCACAGGGTCGGTTGCGTGCACCACGACGGATAATGGCCACTTCTCAACCGGTGATGCCCCTGCAATCTGAACGGTGCCAAGACCGCCCATGCAAATCTCGCCGAGCAATCGACCTAGCTCCAAGCAGCCGGTGACGGCGGCGCCGCAATCAACCCTGCGTTCCCCGCCATCTCCGATTGAAACCTGACAGCGCAGCGCGTCGGCTTGAGTTAAGATCCGTTGAACGATGCGGCCAGCGTTCGCGTTTACGCTGAGGCCGGCTCGTGGCGCAGCTTGCATCTTTGGCGTTCCCCTAGGTTGATTTTTTTAATCCCTATAGCACAGCTTGCAGCTCGGTGATCCGCTGATGGCATTTCTTTACAGCCTGCAATGGTGTTGCCGCTTCCGCGTGGACCGTCGCGACCGGCCCGCCGGTTTCGATTTCGGCCCCCGCGGCGGGCCTGTCGCTAACCCACTCAGGCCACTCGGTGCCGGCAACCGTCAGCGGACCTCGGTCGGCATAAACGTATGCTATTGCGCGCGGGCTTGGCCGCCAAGATTGGGAGAGCAAATCAATAAAATCTTCCCCTCGGCACGCCGCAACATGTGCGGCAAACAGCGTCCCATGCGCATCGTCCAGCACGTCGAGCGAGGCGCCTGGGCGAGGGTTGACCTCGACCAGAAAGGCTTCATCCGCCGTGATGATAAAGTCGAACGAAACCAGCCCGAGCAAACCTAGGGGTTCGATCAGAGAAAGGCAGGTGTCGACCAGGCGGGCTTCAAGATCCTCCTCCAGGCCCTCAGCGCTAACCGATCCGCCATAGCGGAATGGCTCCTGCCCAAATGGTGCGTTCCATGATTGGGAGAAACCAAACGCTGAACCAGCCTTACCGACGATCGCAAGCGCGGATAAATTGTCTCCGCTGATCTCCTCCTGGAAGTAGCGCCCTGGGCGCGCCGTAGCTGGGTCTGATAGCCTGCGAATATGCCGCCCCCCACATCCACCGACCCGTTTGGAAATCCAACCGTCTGAGTTTTCCGGCGGCTTCTGTGAGGTCTGCGGATGTACGATGCCAAGCTCACCCAAGAGCCCGAAAAATCGCTCCGGATCTTTGCTCTGCGCGATGCCCTCCGCCGGACAACCGAGCAATGTAAATCGTGTCTGCAACTCGGCGACCACGTCGGCGCTGTCTTCGAACCCCGGCCCCAGGATGAGACCGATGACGTTGTCTTCGGCACTCTGAGTCAACTCGTCCAGTGCTTCGACGAGTTCAGGCACCCGGAAGCCACGCCGCAGCGCGCCACGGAGCCGACGCGAATCTGCTGCTAGCGTGCGCGTGTCCTCGTCGCCAAAACAATCGGCAACAAGAGGTGTATAACCGGCACGCCGCGCCGATTGGGCAAGACTTCGCCCAGACAGCGCGGCGATGAGGACACTTTCGTTGCTCAAGCGACAAACGACCTTGCGAGTGCAAAGGCGTCACGGAAGTCGAGGTGAACCGGTTCGGTGGACGAGATCATCCGTTTGAACAAGCCAGATTCTGTTTTGTACTTGATGTCGCCGATCGCCAACGGTCCGACACCGAGCGTCTGCTGGCATCCAGGCAGAGGCTCACCGTTCATGAACAGCTCCATGCCTTCGACACCAGCCGGTGGCACGGCGTTGACGTCAGCTGTGACGAGTAGCTTGTCGGCCGACTGGATCTCTTGCGCGCTGAGCACCTGAACGCCCGCTGCGGCAGCTGCGAACACCACCTCGGCGCTTTTTATGATTTCCGATTTCTGCTCGGGCGTTTCACCGGGGGCCGGCTCCAGTTCGACCCCGAAGCGTTCCTTGGCAACTGCGGCAGCCTTGACCACTCGTTCCACGCCGCGGTGGGCGACCATACGAACTCTCGCGCCTTCGAGGGCAGCGATCACGCTCGAAGCAAAGCCGACGACGCCCGTTGCACCGAACACGGCAACGGTGGTGCCATTGAAGTCACGTTTGTGCTTTTGCTTCAGGAGCTTTTCGACACACGCCACCATTCCTGCAGCGGTTGTGAACGACCCGGCCGGATCAGCAAAAACGGAAAGCTCGAAGGGTGGGACGAGCGCCTCTTTGGCCGCTTTCATCATATCGAGTGCAAGCATTGCGTCCTTGCCGCCAATGAACACGCCCGTCCGAATACCATACTCGGGAGGGCGCGAAAAAATAGCGTCCTGGACCAGGCCCGTCACCTCCCCCAGATCGACGTTGCTGTAAGGAATGATCACCTTGAACCCGGCATCGGCGGCCATGTTCACATCGAACGGGCTCATGTGTTTTTGCGGTGCGAACATATGAAGAATGGGCGTGGCCTGGCTCATTGGCGTCTCCTTGCCGGCTTGTTGTGTTTGGCGGGCGTTACGGACCGCCTCCGGGCCCTTATAGAGTCACGGCAGTCGGCCTGGCCAGTGCGATCTTACACCAAAGTCGAAATGGTCGTCGTACGGCTATCCGAATGGGTAGGTGCGCGATACCCCGTGGTCGGATTTTCGCGGCGGAGCTTCCGCGCCAAGCAGCAAAGAAGCCCTACCCAGAGGTGGCGCTAAGCTGATCTGCGACAACGCAATCGACACTGGAACCCTGGTTACGCCCTCGGGCGATGACCACGCGCACTCCGGCTTCAACGGCTTCGCCCTCGATAGCATCGAGAATTCGCGCTGCCTGGGTCTGCGACGGTACGAAAGCAAAGCCCGTAGGTCCCCAAGAGCTCTGACCAATTCCGACGGCGCCAAGTTCCGCCATCCGCTTGACCAAACGTGCCACACCATGGCTTGACCAGATGCCACCACCCTGAGCGCTGGCGAAGTACTCACCGTTGAGACGCTGCACGACACCGACTGCGGCGCCGAAGGCTTCGATGTCGAGTTCAGCGAGCGCCGGTAATAGCTGCATCAAGGTGACGCGGCACATCTCCGCGCTCACCGCCTCCTGCATCGCTGCCAATGTTTCGAAAGCGGCGATTTCGCCCTCGCCGTGAACTCCAACGCAGTCAGGATCCAAAACCAGCAGAACCCGCCAGGCGGATGGAAAGCTGGCCCTGGCGATAATGGGTGCAGCGGTCTCGCGTCCCCCGCGGCCGCCATCGACAACAAAACCGCCATGCTCGAACGCCGCCATTCCAATCGCCGAGCGCGCACCGCGATTTTGCATTTCCCCAAGAGCACGCACTTCGGTTTCAACCCCTTCAAGGGCGGCAAGTCCCGCACCAACGGCCATCGCCAATTGCGTTCCCGACCCAAGCCCGGCATGGGAGGGGATCGAGCTGTCGACATTCAACCGGTAGCAGCCATCGAGGTTGAGGAGTGCCTTGAACCGCTCGAGCATATGCCGCGCCCTTCGCGGCTCAAATCCCTTAACGAGATCGGCCGGCGCGCGCTGCAGAGTTAATTTGGTTGCTGGTTGGTCGATAGCCAGGCCAATTGATCCGAATTTCCGGCCCAGCCCGCCATGGAGGTCGAGAAAGCCCAGATGCAGCCGGGCCGGAGCGCTGACGCTCACGAGTTTGCCCCCAAGCCCCGTTTCAACGGGCTTCGATGGGTCTCGGTATGGGCTCAATGGCATTTGCCTCTCAAGAGTATCGTCGCGTAGGTTGAGGTACTAGTCCGGTCAATGTTGAACAAACATTTGGAGAGAGCAACATGAGCGAACGTGAAAAGGCACTTGCTGAGACCGAGGTGACAGCCTGGCTCAGTGACAATCTGCCCAAGTGGAAACTGGAAGATGGTTGGGTGCGCCGGACTTACAAGACCACCAGCTGGAAGAGCACGCTAATGGTAATCAACACCGTCGGCCACCTGGCCGAAGCGGCCTGGCATCATCCCGATCTAACCGCTTCTTACGCCTGGGTCGAGGTGCGTCTGCAGACGCATTCAGCCAAGGGCATTACCATGAAGGATCTCGAGTTGGCCAGGAAGATCGAGGACGTCGTGGCCTGGCAGCCTGGCGCGGAACAAGGCGCGCTCGAAGGAACCCCACAAGGCGACCTGCGCTTTTCCTACATCAAGTACGATTGAGCGAAGGACCAGATTGGAGACGCGCGTTGAACGATAATGACAAAACGTCGGACGCTTTCATCGCGTTGGGCTCAAACATCGGCGATAAAACCGTCAACATCAATCACGCCATCACTTTACTGACCGGGCACGACGACATCCGCCTCCTGGCGCACTCGAGTGACTACCGCACACCGCCTTGGGGCAAAACCGATCAGGATTGGTTCGTAAACGCCTGCATCGGTGTTGCGACAAGCCTGAGCCCCCATGAATTGCTGAGGCGTTGCCTTGAGACCGAGGTGGAGATGGGCCGCAAGCGGGCCGAAAAGTGGGGTCCGCGCCTCATCGATCTGGACGTGCTGCTCCACGGCGATGCGGTCTTGTCGGATGCCGAGTTGATATTGCCCCATCCGCACATCACAGCCCGTGCATTTGTTTTGGCCCCGCTGGCTGACATTGCACCCAATATCCTTATCGATGGAAAATCGGTGCTGCAGTGGCTTGAGCAAATCGATAAGGCCGGCGTTGAACCGATCGAATGAAAAACGCTGCGCTCGGCAAGCCGTACGCAGCGTTCTTTAAGAATCAGGTTCGCGCTTCGCGGAACATTAAGTCATTGATGCGGGCTACTCAGCCTGCTTGCCGTCAGCGCCGAAGGTCTTCAGATAACCGATCAGGTTCGCGCGCTGTTTTTCTTTTTTTAGGCCACCGAAGATCATCTTGGTGCCTTTGACCTCATTCTTTGGCTTGATGAGGAACTTGTCGAGCGTTTCTACATCCCACGTCAGACCCGAATTCTTCATCGCCTTCGAGTACTTGTAACCCTCAACGGTTCCGGCTTTACGACCGACCACGCCATTGAGCTGCGGTCCGACCTTGTTTTTCGCCTTCTCACCTACAGCGTGGCAAGCTTTGCACTTGCGGAATACCTTTTTGCCTTTTTTCAAGTCGACGTCTGCGACAGCCATACTTGGAACAGCGGCAATCATTGCGACAGCTAGAAGTGTCCTCAACATTGAAAGACGTTCTCCCTCACTAGGTTTAAGTTTCTGTTTCGCAGCTTATGGCGATAGCACAATCAACTACTACTGTGGCAAGCTCTTTGTGAACCATGCGTGAACCGGGCGCACCCCTAGAACACCACCTTTCGACTATTGTAGAGCATCAAAAGGCTACTGGCGCCGATGATTTTCGCGGGACAAGTGGTTAAGCACCTGCCGCTGGGCCACTCTTGCCCATGCGCCGATAGACAAACTCAGGGGACGGCTTATGCGATTCCTCTTTCGCGACCTGCGCCCAATCCTGGTGCAACGGCGATAGCGAGCAAGCCGGATCAGTATTGGCCGCATCACCGGTGAGCGCGTAGGCCTGGCAGCGGCATCCGCCAAAGTCGATCTCTTTACGCGAACAGGATCGGCACGGCTCCTTCATCCACTCTGTCCCGCGGAACATCTCGAAGGCTTGTCCTTTAAGCCATATGTCAGCCAGCGGCCGGTCGCGCACATTCTCAAATTCGAGGCCTGGTAGCGACTCAGCGGCATGGCACGGCAGGACACGTCCAGACGGTGTGACGTTCATGATGCCGCGTCCCCAACCGCCCATGCAGGGTTTGGGGTATTTGGCATAGTAGTCGGGCACCACGAAGTCGAACACCAGGATGCCCTTTAGACGTTCTTTCGCCTCGTTGACGATCTCAACGGTCTTCATGAAAGCTTCTCGCGTGGGCATCAAAGCGGCGCGGTTTTTTAGTGCCCAGGCGTAATACTGGATGTGCGCGACTTCCAAGCGTCCGGCACCCACCTCGACGCTGTAGTCGATGATTGCCGGCAGATTGTCGATATTCTGCCGATGCAATGGTGCGTTGATCGTCAGCGGCATATCTAGTTCTCGCACCCACTTTGCGACTTCGCGTTTCTTGTCCGAGCCGCCTTTGTAAGCAGCAATCCGATCCGCGTTCGCGGCATCGACGTCCTGGATTGACAACTGCACATGATCGAGCCCGAGCTCTTGCAATCTGGCCAGGCGCTCTTTGGTAAGCAGTACACCAGCCGTGATGAGATTGGTGTAAAGGCCCACTTCAGCAGCCGTCTTGACGATGTCCTCCAAATCCTTGCGTGCCGTCGGCTCGCCGCCAGACAGGTGGATCTGCAGGATGCCGAGCTCGGCCGCTTGGCGCATGACGTGTTGCCATTCCTGCGTCGTAAGCTCGGTATTGGCCCTTTCGAGATCGACCGGATTGGAACAATACGGGCACTGCAGCGGACAGCGGTGTGTCAGCTCAGCCAGCAATCCAACCGGCGCGCGGGCGCAGGTCTCGGAATTGGAGGTTTCATCTTCGCGAGGTAGCGTCGCGGAATCGGTCATGATTTTACGACTCCCTTGTCAGCGAGTTCTTGCAACATATCGATAATATCGGCGAGAATCACGTCAGCGGGTGCTTGGTATTGCTCCGCCAGGATTTGAGCAATGGTGTTAACCGGGCGCTCCCCATCACAAAGTTTCAAAACCTCGACGGAGGTTTCGTCTGGTTCAAAGACCCGCTCAGGGGCCAGTATGACATAAAGCCCACGCCCCTGATCGTGTTTCAGTTTGATATGACGCGGTAGCTTTAGAATGCTGTCCGCGTCAATAATCAGCCGTGATCGTGTTTGCGGTTCAGACATTCGTTTCCCCGGGTCGAAATGCCCCTGGTGGTATGTGACCGTCGACATAAGCATGGTGTAGCGCATCAAGCTGCGCCCACAGCACGTTACATTTGAAGCGGACTGCTTCAATGCAAGCTTCCTGCTCGATGCGGTTCCTTGCGTTCTGCTTAATGTATTCCAGAGCGAAGTCGGCATCCCTCGGTGCCTGGGTGAGCCGGCGCTTGAAGTAAGCCATCACGCTATCATCGATGAAATCATAGTTCTCTAGCATACCGGCGATCCGCTCTTTATGGATCTTCGGTGCGAAAAGTTCGGTTAAAGAAGAGGCCACGGCGACAACCAGCGGCTCTTCGCGGACAAACCGAACATATGCTTCCACCGCGAATCGCGTCGCCGGCAGGGCCCCGCGCATGCTGGTGACGTAATTGCGGTCAAGCCCCAGACCGTCTGTCAGCACTAGCCAGCGTTCAATACCGCCGGCCTCTTTGTCGAGACCATCGTGATCGACGATCCGGTGCATCCATTCACGCCGCAGTTCGTTGTTGTGGACCCGCGACATCAGGGCAGCATCCTTGCGGGGCACCGCCGACTGATAGCAGTAGCGGTTAAGTGCCCACGCCTGCACCTGCTCTTTCGACAGCTCGCCGCCGTGAAGCATCTTATGGAAGTGATGCTTGTCATGATAGCGCTCCGCCCCCACTGCGCGGATCGCGGCTTCGAATTCATCTCGGCTCAACACTTCTGCTGGGGCCGTTGCATTGTCGGGATAGCTGTAGCTCATAGCTGGATTTCCATACCATCATAGGAGACTTCCCAACCGGCATTCTCGACCGCTTTACGCTCCGGCGAATTGTCATCAAGCACTGGGTTGGAGTTATTGATGTGAATGAACACTTTGCGTGCGACGTTGAGGCTGTCGAAGGCCGCCACAGACCCCTCAGTGCCCGACATCGAGATGTGCCCCATGCGGTGACCCGATTTGGGCATTAGCCCCTGCGCGATCATCTCGTCGTCGGTGTAAAGAGTACCATCGAACATGACTAGTTCCGCCCCCCTGACGTGTTCGGCGAGGGGACCGTCAACCGCTGCGCAGCCGGGAATGTAGAAGAACGACTTGCCGGTGCCCTCGTCAGTAACCTTGATGCCGATGGTGTCGCCCTTCTCGGTGCCAAATGAGTCGCCCTTCGACGCGTCTTCCAAATAAAGCGCGACTTTGCCGGGAACATCGAAGGCCTCGATCGTGATGCCGAGAGCAAGTCCGGCGCCAGTCAGCGGTGTCGGCGTGTCCATGGCAAGCTCGACCCGATCGACCTTTTCGGGATTTAGCACGTTGAAAACTGAGTTGGCGTTGACCGTAGCCAAGACCCGATCCGATGCATAAAGCGATAAAGGTTGCCCCTCACGCAGGTTGATCAGTCCGATAATATGATCGACGTCGCCGTTTGTCAGAACGGCGGCCTTAATCGGGCTGCTGCGCAACGGGCCGTCAGCGGACGGCCACAGTTCACATGTCTGATTAATCTGCTGGCGCAGATCGGGCGAAGCATTGAGAAGCAACCAGTCGCGACCATTACTTGAAACCGTCAAGGACGACTGTGTACGTGCCGAAAATCCAGGCTTTCCATGCCGGGCGTTCGCACTCATGCGTCCATTACAATTCCATTGCGGGAATCCACCACCTGCGGCGGAGCCCAACACTTTGATCAGCATCGGATTATTTCAAGTTGTTTGTGTCGTCGCCGTGGGCCCGTTCAGACGGGGCCAAATCAAAAGCGGTGGCCGCTATTTCGACCACCGCCTGGACATGCGATGCATGTTCGGGTCGATTACATCAATTAGATGATGTCGATCTCGGCCGGCAGATAGCTGGTGACTTCAAGACCAACTTCCTGCTCGCGAACCTGCGGCTTGCTCCAAACTTTCATATTCCTCTCCTTTTCAACTGTTGTTCGTTTTTGCGTTGAGGGTGCCGGTCCGACACGTCAACATGACCACTATTAAGCATCGAACACTGCCCATTGCAAGTGCGCGCGGCGGTGGTAGCGTAGGTTTTTGAAGTAAATCTTCTGATAGATGTCATTAGGTCTTTCGGATGTAATGGTATAACAGATAAATACATGCAATAGGCTAGCCGTTATACAGTATCTGTTCTGTTATTTCATTTCCGTGCGCGACAAAACTATCGACCTGGGTCACCATTCTCCGGTATTGCCCATTGACACCCATGGTTCGCGAGGCTCCAACGCCTCACCCTTTTGCAGCAGTTCTATGGAGATGTTGTCTGGCGACCGGATGAAGGCCATATGGCCTTCACGCGGAGGCCGGTTGAGCGTGACGCCGGAATCCAAGATGTGCTGGCAAATCATGTAGACATCGTCCACCTCGAATGCCAGGTGTCCGAAGTTTCGCCCGCCCGGGTAGGGTTCTGGATCCCAATTGTAGGTGAGCTCCAATAGCGGTGCCGTCTCCGCGGCGGCTCTTTGCCGGTCTGCGGGGGCCGCCAGGAATATCAACGTGAACCGCCCCTTCTCGCTATCCATACGGCGCATCTCGCGCAAGCCGAGTACGTCACAGTAGAATTTTAAACTTTCATCCACATCGGTGATACGGACCATTGTGTGCAGATAGCGCATGTGCATACTTCCTTGATCGACTGTCCAACTCCTCAACACTATCTTACACGAACGCGATCGCACAGTGCTCTCGAACGGGATCCAGCGCCGGCCGCTGACAACGCCCAGAACGACGCGAGCGGTTAGCCATGACCGCGGGGCCGCAAAGCAGTGACAGCAACGAGCGTTTGCTAGCTTCGCCATTCGGCATCGAACGACGAATTCTCTGCACATTATGACGACGTCCAATTCAAGCTGGTAGTCGTCCGTCAATTGATTGGCTTGCGTCGCAATCGCGCCCGCGAAGTCCCCCCTCCGGGGAAATGCCACGACAGTAATTTAATCGCCGTCAAAACATTTACTCGTACATCCCCGAGTCGAATTGGAATAGGCGAATCAAAAGCAGCCAAATTCAGCCTCAATTCTCTGAATCCTACTGTGGCATTGGCGCACGATAGACAGAAATACGCCTCACCAAATGGCCCGTATGTTGATGAATTTCGCTGCAATATCAGTGCGTTGAGGGTGGGCTCAACGAATTGTGCATGGTTGAAACTGTTTTCACGGGTCCCTCTTTTCCTTTGTGACAGGTCTGCTATGGTTTCTTGGCTTTCCAAGTGCCGAGTCGGGAGAGGGCATCAAACGAACGGCATTAGGAGAGTGCGAAAAATAAAGTTCTGTAGCTAACGTAAGCCAGTATCGCGGGGGTACGCATGGCTGATTCCACTATTATTCCTGCCGAACTCGATATTTCAGACTTGTCGAGTGAAGAGACATTAGAAAATCTGCAGAAAGCCGGACTTGAAGTTTTTGAAGTTGCTGGGGCCATTAAATGGTTTGACGCTTCAAAGGGTTACGGCTTTATCGTGCCAGACAATGGCTTGGGCGACATTTTGCTTCACGTCACGTGCCTGCGTGCTGGCGGATACCAAACCGCGTATGAGGGTGCGCGGATCCACTGTCAGGTAATGAAACGGCCGAAGGGCTTGCAGGCCTTCCGCATACTTTCGATGGACGAATCAACAGCCATCCATCCAAGCCAGTTGCCACAGAGAACGCACGTCATCGTGCAACCTGAAAGCGATTGGGAACGGGCAGTATGCAAATGGTTTAACCGAGTCCGCGGCTTTGGGTTCTTGACGCGCGGTGAGGGGACACCCGATATTTTTTGCCACATGGAAACCCTTCGCCGCTTTGGCTTCACGGAGCTTAGGCCGGGTCAGATCGTGCAGGTACGATATGGTTATGGCGAGAAGGGATGCATGGCCGCCGAGCTTCGCCCGGACGGGGTTCAGCCGACCAGCGGTTTCCCTGCCTCCCACTGACGCGCGCGCTGTGCATTTAGCCTGTCGCAACAACTTTGCGCTCAGGGCCGTTTCGACGGCCCTGTTTGCGTTTGTATTAGCCTTCGTTGCGATGATTTCACAACAAGCTCCGGCGCGGGCCGATGGTGAGTACGAGCAGTTGACAATCGAGACCGCGTCGGGCGCGCCATCACTCAGCTTTATGATCGAGGTGGCCCGGACTCCTCGTCAAAAGGCACTTGGCCTGATGTATCGACGCAGCCTGGCCGAAAAGTACGGCATGTTGTTTTCCTATGAAGGCGAACAGGAGATCAGCATGTGGATGAAGAACACCTACATCCCGCTCGACATGTTGTTCATCAAGGCTAACGGCCAGATTCATCGCATCGAGGCGATGACCGAGCCTTTTTCCGAGCGGGTAATCAAATCGCAGGGGCCGGTGCTGGCCGTTCTTGAGATCGCAGGTGGCCAAGCACAGCGCTTGGGGATCGCGCCGGGAGACAAGGTGCGCCACCGCTTCTTCTCCGCCGGGCGCTAGCCTTAATGCTGTTGAACACGATTACGGCCGGCAGGCTCGGGATCGGGTCTATTTTTTGCCGCAGGCTTGCGGCCACGATCGTCCCACGTCCGCCAATGCCGTTGGCCATAGCGGGCGTAGAGCAGCACCGGTGGCTTCCGCGATCGCGAGATCATCCTGATAAAAATTAAACCAGGCAGGCATCCTAGGTCTTGACCTCGGGCGCGCGAAGCGTCACGAGTTAGCGCCTGTTCGTTGCAATCGTGGCGGACACCGTCGGGGCGTAGCTCAGCCTGGTAGAGCACCTGCTTTGGGAGCAGGGGGTCAGGAGTTCGAATCCCCTCGCCCCGACCATTCTGAACTTTGAGGTGCAGGCTGTAACCGTCAAATCGATGGGGCTGCAGAGCGAGGATCACATGGTCGCCCGCATTTACAGGCCAGCAAAAACCGCGATGCAGTCCGGCCGGGCCCGCACTAAAGAGTGGGTGCTGGAATATGCGCCCGAGGCCGCCCGCGAGGTTGAGCCGCTTATGGGCTGGACCTCATCGCGCGACATGAGAAGCCAAATCCGCTTGGAGTTCGCCAGCAAGGATGAGGCGATTGCTTATGCCGAGCGCAACGGCATCCCGTTCCGAATCGTCGAGCCGAAAACGCGCAAACCAGTCCGCAAATCCTACGCCGACAACTTCAAATATGGCCGTATCGGCAAGTGGACGCACTGACGGGGCGCCTCCGGCCTTTACCCAACCCCCGCTCGCGAAGGTCCGGCGCTTGTGCCAAGACCCCGCCGCTCCCGTCGTCCCGGCCCCGTAGCTCAGCTGGATAGAGCAGTTGACTTCTAATCATCAGGTCGCAGGTTCGAATCCTGCCGGGGTCGCCAATCACAAAATGAGTTTGTTGAACGCCTGAACGGGACCAGTTCGATCATGCGCAGTTTCGATCCAGCACTTATTGCCGTGGGTCACGCACGACTTCGAGGACAGCCGAAAACTGATGTGAGCGAACTATCTACCGGCCCTACGGCATCGAGGTGAACCGCAAGGAAAAGGAACTCGTCATGCGCTACCCCCATTAGCAGGGCCCGGCGAAACGTAGGCAGTCCATTGAAGAGATTTTCCATCCCGCAGCTCTGGGTCTCATCAAAACCTATTAAAACGAACTGGCGATGTAGCGGGCGGAAGTTGAAAGAAACTTCCGCGAAGCCCGCAAGATTCGGGCACGGGCATTTGCTAAACGCCCGAAGTGGATTCGTTCCAGTTTCGCCCAAGAGCCACCCGCGACCCTGGCGTGCATCCCCGAGCCTGTGATGCATGCAGCCCTGCTCACTTCTTCACGAACCGAGCCTGGATGGTGTGGCCTTCGGCATCCTTCCCGGTGATCACGATTTTTGCGCCTGCCGGCAGCGCTCTATCGAGTTCCGTTTTAAGCGCACTGCCATCGATTGCCAGCGGTAGCATTTTGGTTCCGGCATCGGTTTGCACGACCGCCTTGAAAGATCCGCCGGTCAGGTTCATCGGCTTGTGATCATCTGAGATGTGGAACATGAGGCTGGTGTCACCGGAGACCATCTCGACACCATGGTGGTCATCCAGCTCCACGAACTGTCCCCCATGCTCGGCGCCGTATGCATGATTGTCATCCTTGGCTGTTGCCGGCAAGGGCGCAGCCAATGCGATAGCCACCGATGCTAGCGCGATAGTCAGAAGCTTGGTTTTCACAGTTAATCTCCTGTTGTGAGTTGGAAGTTAAAAGGCTTCCGCTGGGGCGGTCTCAGTCAACGGCTTGGCGTCGCGCTCCTCCATGATCTGCTGCAAAGGCTTACGGCCGAATTTGAGAAAAAGTAGTGGCGTCAGGATCGCGTCGATCAGTGTCGCCGAGATGAGGCCGCCAAAGATCGTGACAGCGAGCGGATGCAGAATCTCACGGCCCGGTTCGTCCGCGGCGATTATGAGCGGCACCAGCGCCAGCCCCGCTGAAAGGGCGGTCATCAAGACCGGCGTCAGCCGTTCGAGAGACCCGCGCACGACAAGGTCTCTTCCGA
Organism: Filomicrobium sp.; assembly: GCA_030665765.1. Taxonomy (GTDB): domain Bacteria; phylum Pseudomonadota; class Alphaproteobacteria; order Rhizobiales; family Hyphomicrobiaceae; genus Filomicrobium. Next base: position 6,343 of record DAOUZE010000008.1, on the reverse strand, counting down.
ACGTCTCTCCCTCGTAGAGCGCCAGATTGATGTAATGGCTGATCTTGAGAATACCGTTGCGCGCTGAGATGCCAGCAAGCGTGATGAAACCAATCAAGCTGGCAACCGAGAACGGCAGACCAGCAATCCACAACGCGGTCACGCTGCCGATGATACCGAGCGGAATGTTGGTCAAAACGATCAACGCCAGCGTCGCGGAATGATAGCGGCTATACAAAATGAGAAAGATCATGGCGACCGAAATGAGCGACAACAGTCCGATCGTCTTGGTCGCTTCCTCCTGCGCCAGGAATTGCCCCTCGAGCCGGACGACATAGCCTGGTGGCATGTCGGTTTCCTCGATCATGCGGCGAATGTCGGCGACGATGGCGGCCATGTCGCGTTTGCCGTCCCCATTCGCGGAGACAACAATCCGGCGCTGCTGGTTCTCCCGCAGAATTTGGTTTGGGCCCTCCGTTTCCTTCACCGTGGCTAACCGCCCTAAGGGCACGAAACCCGACGGCGTCGAAACGAGTGCCGTGTCGAGACCCGACGTTGACCGATCGACATCCGAAAGACGCATGACGACATCGAAACGGCGGTTGCCTTCAACGATTTGCGACACGGTTCTGCCGTTCGTTAGATCTGCAAGCGTTGCCGTTAACGCCGGCGGCGTCACACCATAAAGTGCGGCCCGTTCGTAGTCCGGGATGATCTGCAACTGCGGGATCAACACCTGCTTTTCGACTTGCAGGTCGACGAGACCAGGGACGGCGGCAAGTCGCGCGCGCATCGAGACCGCAAGAGTTCGCAGTCGGTCGAGATCTTCGCCGAATACCTTCAGCGCTATTTGCGCGCGCACGCCCGACAGCATGTGATCGAGCCGGTGGCTGATCGGCTGGCCGATGTTGACGGCTGCAGGCAGGGCGGCAAGGTGGTCACGAATATCGGCGAAGATTTCTTCACGCCCCCGATCCGATCGTTCGAGGTCGATGTCGAGTTCGCTGACGTGAACTCCCTCGGCGTGTTCGTCGAGTTCGGCGCGGCCCGTGCGCCGGCCGACTGTTTTAACTTCCGGGACATGCATCACGAGTCGTTCCGCAATTCGCCCCAGTCTGTCAGATTCAGCCAACGAGATGCCAGGGTTGTAAACGACAGAAACGAGCAGCGTCCCTTCGTTGAAAGCAGGAAGGAAGGCCCGTGGAAGCTGCACCGCTAACAGACCAGCCGCGACCACTCCGCCGATAATCGAGATGATGACAACGCGCGGATGCGCGAACGTGACATGCAGCAACCGGGTGTTTGCAGCCTTCAACGCGCGGACAACGATCGTGTCCCGTTCCGGTCCGGTTGGCACCTCCAGAAGGTAATAGCACATCACCGGGGTCAGCGTGACGGAGGTCAAGAGGCTGGCCATGATCGACACGATGTAAGCCAGCCCAAGTGGACGGAATAACTGACCTTCGAGACCTGTCATCGCGAACAATGGCACGAACACTAGTACGATGATCGCGGTTGCGTACACGATGCTGGAGCGAACCTCATGTGAGGCGTTGAGAACGACGCTAAGTTTAGGACTGGGATTGTGGGCCTCGGCATTGAGCCGCAACCGCCGCAGAACATTCTCCACGCCGACCACGGCATCGTCCACGAGTTCGCCGATTGCAATCGCCAAGCCGCCCAGCGTCATCGTGTTTATCGACAGCCCGAAGGCATGGAACACAAGTACGGTTATCAAGATCGACAGCGGGATCGCCGTCAGCGAGATCAACGTGGCGCGCCAATTCATCAAGAACAGCAACAAAATGAACGCGACCACGACGGCAGCCTCGACAAGCACGGTCTTCACGTTCGCGATCGACGTCTCGATGAAGGTTGCCTGCCGGAACTGAACCCGGTTGGCCGTGACCTCCTCCGGCATCGTTCGTTGGATCTTGGCCAGCTCAGCTTCAATCGCCCTGGTCAGTGAGACGGTGTCGGCTTGTGGCTGCTTTTGAACGCCGATGATTACGGCGGGCTCTCCTTGGTATCCCGCATCGCCCCGCTTCACCCGCGGTGCAAAATCAACCTGCGCCACCTGCCTCAGCAAGACCGGGTGAGTTCCACGCATGACGACGACGAGATTGCGTAAGTCGTCGAGCCGCGTTGTCCGCCCGATGTTTCGGATGAGATACTCGCGGCTGTGCTGGTCGATAAAACCCCCGCCGGCATTGGTGCCGAATTTGGCGATCACCTCCTCGATCATCCGCGGCGTAATATCGAGCCGCCGCATGGCGATCAGATCTGGGCTCACCCGGAATTGCCGGACTTGACCGCCGATCGGGATCACCTGCGCCACACCTGATACGGTCAGGATCTGCGGCCGTATGGTAAAGTCCGCGATCTCCCGCAGTTCCATCGGCGAAACCGATTTCCCGGTAATTGCGATCAGCATGATCTCGCCCATGATCGACGAGATCGGCCCCATCTGCGGCTGGACACCTTGTGGTAGCTGCGCTTTCACCATTGCCAGCCGCTCCGCCACAAGTTGCCGGTTTCGGTAGATGTCGGTTCCCCAGTCAAACTCAACGTAAATGATGGACAGCCCGACACTCGACACCGAGCGCAGCCGTATCACGCCCGGCATACCATTTAGCGCCGTCTCGAGCGGATAGGTGACGAGCTGCTCGACTTCCTGTGGTGCGTAGCCCTCTGCTTCGGTCAACAGCGTCACCGTCGGCCGGTTGAGATCGGGGAATACGTCGACGGGAAGCTGCGGCAGGACATACGCGCCGTAAGCCGCCAGCAGGAGTGAAGCGGCGATGACGAACATGCGCTGACTAAGGCTCACAGCAACGAGTGCCTTGAACATAGCGGCTTCCTCAGCGGATTTGGTTTACGAGCGGCGCGTTGCGAACGATGATCTGGTCGCCAGGCCTAAGTCCGGAGATCACGTGGACCCGTTCACCGTCGACATCCTCGAAACGAACAGCCTTCGGCAGGTAACGCTCAGGTTCCAGTCGCCGGAAAGTCACCATCTGCCCATTGGGGGCTTGCGCGATAGCGGTGCGCGGTATGAACAGTCCGGTAACCGGTTCCCCAGTCTCGACAACCACCTTGACGGGGCTCCCAATGCTAAGCGCGTCACTGGGTTTCTTTACTCGGAATTGGAGGATGGTGGCCTGCTGCTGCAGTGCACGGCTCCGACCGACGAATTCGAGATCGAACGGCACGCCGTCCACGGTTCGCGCCCGGGCCTTGACACCGGCAAGCCGCAAGGAGGGATCGTAGGATATCGCCTCGACCCATAGGCTCGATGGATCTACGACATGAAACAATGTGTCGGCGGCATTGACGACCTGCCCCGCCGCAACGCGTACCTCGGTAATGACCCCGTCGACCGGAGCCAGCAGCGGCTCAGGTCGGTTTCGCGCTTCACGTAACTGCTCGCGGCGAACCTTCAAACCCTCCAGTTCGATTTCGAGGTCCTTCAGGTTGGCACGACTGGCGACTTGTTTATCGACCAGCCGTTGCATGCGCGCGCTCCGTGCTTTCAGGAGGGCGATGCGCTGCTCCAGATCTCCGGCGGTCTGCCTCACGTCGGAGGCGTCGATCGGCGCGAAGGCCGGTTCGACATAGGCTAGTACTTCACCGGCCTTCACACTCCTTCCAAGTACCGGCAGGCCACCCGCGATGGCCTTGATACGTCCGCCTATGGTGCTTTGTACGAGGCCGCTACGATTGGGATCCGATATCACGCGTCCGATCAGCTTTGTCGACACGTGGACGGTCTCGGTCTTCAACACACGAGTGCGGATATTGAGTAGACGTTGTGTTGGCTTAGGAAGAAAGAGCTCACCATCTGGCAGGCGCCGTGGAGCATCACCGCTGGACGCACTTGCGCCACCGTCGCCATGATCGTGCCCAGGCCCGGCGAAGGCTGCCCCAGCTCCGAAAACCAAAAGTAGACCAAGAAAACCCGCAAGGATCCCGGTGCGCCGGCGCACCAGTCCGCCGATCAGTAAACCCAATGCCAGGCCGATTCCGCCAATTACGGGCGCGCTGCTCGCCATCCGGTTAAGCTCGACGGATGAAATGCCGACGTGTTCAAGTGACTTCGCGATCGGACCAGGAACACTAAGCTTTGAATTGGGACCGTCTTGGTGGTCGTCAGTGTGGTCATGGTCAGAGCCGTTGCCATGTTGATGCTCACCTCCGGCATTCGAAGGTTTCAGTGTCCCCACGAGCAAGTCGCTACGACCGGAGTCGCTGATACTGACGATCACCTCACGCTCGCCAGGCTTACCGAGCACCGGCGAGGTGAAAACATAGGTGCCGTCAGCTTTGGGTTCTGCAATTCCCATCTTGCCGTCGATCGTCAGTTCAATTTTCGCATTTGTGACGGGTGATGTGTCTGAGCGGTTGTCGAGAAACACGACGAGTTTTCCGTCCTTGACGAGGCCTATGAGTTCGTAGGCCTCGGACTCGGTCACGATGCGAGGGCTGGCCGATCCAGTCGGCGCCATTTCAACGGGACCGTGGTCATGGCCCGGCCCAGCAAGTGTGAGCGCGGTGGAAATTGCCAGTATCATGGCAACCATGGCACCACGCAGTGAGGCGCGTACAGCAGTAGTCATGGAGGTATTCCCTCGAACAAGCGATTCAATGGGGTCGAACGCAATCGACCAGACTCGCAGTGTCAGAGGATGAATCTTGGGGGTCGTTCGAGGGTTTCTGAACAACGGGTGTGGGCTTGACTATCGCCCAGGAAATAGAGCTGCCGCATGAGTGCAGGAACCGTCAGTTCCGCGCAGGCCTGCCGCACGAAAAGCAGACAACCATGTGCGTGATCAGCGAAGCTGTGTGGTGGGTCTACGGCATCATCAGCGGCTTGATCGCAAAGACTTTCGGTCTCTGCGCCACTTTCATGTGAGTGGTCTCCGGCATCATCAGCGATAAACTCATGCGGGCCGTGGCTATGCAGGGCGTGCAATGTATGGATGTAGGAATCGGCGAGGAATGCTGAGAAGAGAGCAAAGCAAAGCAACGTAGCGATTGCGCGATGCATCCGCCGCCCTCTGCCGCACCCTTTCAAGAATTCCGCCATCAGCGTTCTATTTCTCCAGCCTCGGCTTCGCCTAGGCGATTCCGTCTCTTTGTTCAATTGAAGAATAGTGGCTTTTCATTGACTGCGGTTCACAGACTGGCAGTCTTTTGGCCCGTTATCAGGCGTTACCTCTTGCAGGTGCCATTCGCGCCAGGCTTGCGTCAGGATTTGAACAGCTGAGGATAAGAACAGCGCAGCCATGATTCCCGCGACGATGAGGTCCGGCCAACCCGTCGACGTTCCCCAAACCCCGAGGGCGGCAATCATGACCGCGACATTGCCGATCGCATCATTGCGCGAACACAGCCAAACAGAGCGCACGTTTGCATCTCCGTCCTTGTAGTTGATCAATAGAAGGACACTCGCGACATTTGCAAGGAGAGCCAGGAAACCGACGATACCCATCACTCCCGCCTGCGGCGTTCCAAGGATGAATATCGAGTAGACCGTCGAACCGAATACCCACAATCCCATCGCCAGTAGGCTAAACCCCTTGGCGAGGGCGGCCGTTGCACGGATCCGCAAGGATGCCCCGATCACGGCCAGTGAGATACCGTAAGTCAAGGTGTCGCCGAGAAAGTCGAGCGCGTCTGCCTGCAGGGCCCGCGAGCCGGCCAGATGTCCCATCACCATCTCGACGACAAACATCACCGCATTAATGGCGATGACGATCCACAGCCGCCTTTGGTAGTCTGGAGACATCCCATCGAAATCGTGTTGTTCGTGGTCGCAGCACGCGCCCATGGTTGCTCCGCCTGAAAATAGCCTTCATAAATCTAATCTCTCTAGCGGCTAGAGGTTCAAGGGGCTCGTTGCAATGATTTCAATTGGTGAGCTTGCCATACGGACGGGCGTAAAAATCCCAACCATCCGGTACTACGAACAGCAGGGGCTAATCGCGGCACCTCATCGTTCTAGTGGCAATCAACGGCGCTACTCCGCTCAAGATGCCAAGCGGCTTGGATTTATTAGGCATGCCCGTGACCTGGGATTGCCGCTTGATGCCATCCGTGAATTGCTTCGATTAAGCGAGCATCCAGGTGAGCCCTGCGGCGATGCGGACCGCATCGCCGCAGGGCATCTCAAGCTCGTCCGGGAGAAGATTGCTAGGCTGCAGGGCCTCGAGCGAGAGCTGCAGCGCATCGCGTCCGGCTGCAACGCGGAGCATGTCCGCGACTGCTATGTGCTCCAGTCCTTGTCCAACCACTCTCTGTGCGCCGACGAGCACTGATGCGCTGGCAAAGGCGTCCTCATTGGCACTGCTCATCACCCGCACCG
>DAOUZE010000235.1 GCA_030665765.1 Filomicrobium sp. | reverse complement strand
TTGCAACCTGTTCGTGTGATGCGCCGTCGGTATTGATGACAGCGGTCCGCCCCGGCTGCAGCAGTTCTGTGAACAGCCGCAGCTTGGCGTTGAGGTAGGCTTCGAGGTTGGGGTGATAATCAAGATGATCGCGGCCCAAGTTCGTGAACGCGGCAGCGGTTAGCTCAACACCATCAAGGCGGTGCTGATCGAGCCCATGGGAGGAGGCTTCAAACGCGAGATGGGTCACGCCGTCATTGGCAAGCTCGGCCAGCGACCGGTGCAGTGAGACCGGATCAGGCGTCGTCAGGGAGCCGTAACGACCGCCGTCCGGTTTGACGATACCGATCGTGCCGACGGACGCCGCGCGCAACCCGTGTGCTGCAAATATCTGTCTGGTGAATTCGACCACCGAGGTTTTTCCGCTGGTCCCTGTTACCGCCACGGCAGTCTCTGGTTGGCGTGCGCAAAAGCGTGCGGCCATCCGCGCCAGGTCGCGTCTTGGGTTGCCGCTTTGGAGGATGATCGTGCGGTCTTGGTGTTCGCTCAGATCAGCATCCGTCGCAGCCAAAACAGCAATCGCGCCAGCAGCTAAGGCGTTGGGAATGAACCTAGCACCGTCGACGGTCGCGCCGGGTAAGGCTGCAAACAGGAAACCAGGCTTCACTTCCCTGCTGTCCGCGGTGAGCCCGATGATCTCCCGCTCAAGGCTCTCGGACGAAAGTCCTTCCGCAAGCGCCTGTTCCGTTCCAATGATGTCGGAGAGCTTCATTGACAGCCTGAGCATTGCTGGACGTGGTGCTGGCGCACCATCTCCAATAGGGTTCGTGGTTCTTATTGCGGGAAACGGGGACCGTCAAACCGCCGGTCACCAACGTCAGGAGTTCTAGTGTGCTACTAGTTTGGTAGTAAACCGAGCAGAGGCGAAATCCTGGAGATGATACGCGCAGTTGTCGGCGCTGCGTTGACTCCTGCCGTGATGTGTCCACCGGTTTCTTTGGTGCCTTGCGGCTCAAACAGGCAGACAAGCGTCAGGTAACGCGGCTTTTCCATCGGGAATGCGCCAATAAATGAGGCAATAACGGATTTCGATTTATAGCCTCCAACACCCGCAATCTCGGCGGTGCCGGTCTTGCCTCCGACATCGAGGCCGGCGACAGCGGCCCGCCACCCGGTGCCCGCTTTACTTGCAACGTTTTCGCGCATGAGTTGCCGGATCAAGCGGCTCGTTTCGGAGCTTATGACGCGTTCGGGGGGCTTTTTAGAGCGGCCCCGCTTGCGAAGGAATGTCGGTTTGACGCGGTATCCGCCGTTGATCAGTGCTGCGCTGGCGGTAGCAAACTGCAAGGGCGTTACTGCCAATCCGTGGCCGTAGGATATAGTTACGGTTTCGATGTCGCCCCAGCGCACTGGTAAACTCGCGGGTGCGATGTTTCCGGCCTCTGTCGACATCGGGGTGGTGAGGCCAAGCTCTTTGAGGAAGGCTTTCTGGCGTTTTTGGCCATTGTTCAGCGCGAGCAGGCCGGCGCCGACATTCGATGATTGCAAAAAGATTTCGTTGACGGTCAGCGGGCGTCCGGCTGGGTGCAGATCCCGTATCCGATATCCCTCGACTTCCAGGAGTTGCCGGACATCAAACCGCTTTTGCGGGCTCATACCGTCTTCAAACGCCAACGCGGCAGTGAATGTCTTGAATATGGAGCCCAATTCATACGTGCCGCTGGCCAACCGGTCCATGCGGTTTTTATCGAAGCGCTCGTCGATGACGATGGGATCGAGCCCGGGCAGCGATGCGGCGGCGAAGATTTCACCGCTATTAACGTCCATTATCAGGCCTACCGCAGCGGCTGCCGAATAGCGCCGCATTGCTTCAGCGAGTTCGTCTTCGACGGCGAACTGCACCGCGACGTCGAGGGACAGCCGTAACGGTGGACGTACCGATAGCGACGGGCCATGGACAGGTTCGACGTTTTTGCGTTCATCGAGGTAGCGCTCGATGCCTTGCAAGCCTTTGTTGTCAATGTCGACAAGTCCGATGACGTGTCCGGCGCTTCGTCCAAGTGGATAAGCGCGCCGTAGCTCTGGGCGAAAATCCAGGCCGGGCAGTCCAAGGTCGTGTACTTTTTGCGCCTCCGCTGGCGACAGTCCGCGGCGGATCCAGGCAAACCGCTTAGTCCGGTCGGCGATCGCGTTGCGCACCCATTTGCGATCGAGATCCGGCAGAACCGTCATTAGTCTGTCGGCGATTTCGTCTTGATCGAGGATGACGTGGGGGTCGGCAACTAGGGAATGCATGACGATATCGCTGGCCATGAGACGGCCGTTGCGATCAACGATGTCGGGGCGGGCGAAGGCCGTGGCCAAGGGCGCATTGATTAAAATCCGCTGCTCGGGCTGCCCTTGCATTGCCAGGCGGACGAGTTGTCCGGCGACGGTCAAGAACGCCAGCCCCATGACCGCGATGGCAACGAGAGCCCGAACACGTTCAGCCCGCCGTTCCGCGCGAAAAGCTTGCGCTTGGCGCAGAACATCGTCCTGCGGTTCAGGCCGTCTGAGCGCGCCGTGTGCGAGCCCGGGTGTAATGATGACTCCGTTTGACATCCCTTTCGCTCACCGCTCGTCGCCCAGGCGCCGGGTCACTCGGCGACCGGTCGGGTCGGAAATGGAATAGGTGGCGAACTGGCCGCGTTTGGCGGGGGCAAGTCCGAGCGCCCGCGCATGTCGACCAATGCGGTCAGGTCTTGCCAGGTGGGCCCTTTCGGCCTTCAGAATGGCGATATCACGCCGCGCCTTGTTGATGCTCTTCTCCCGGCGCTTGACGTCATCCGCAAGGCCGCGGGTTTCGTAATTCACGGCATATAGCGTGAAGGCACTCCCCAGTGTCATCGCGACGGCAACCGTCAATAGAATTCGCATCACAAGCACCTTCGCAACCTGTCCCGAGATGAACCGCGTGAGTCAGCCCTTAAGCTGCGGTACACCAAGTCCACTCCAATCGAGCGGCCAGGGATCGTCAGCAGTGCGTACCGCCGCTCGCAAACGTGCGGACCTGGCACGCGGGTTTGCTTCCAGTTCAGCTTTAGAAGACGTTAACGAGCGAGAGTTAATGATTTGGAAACTTGGGGGTCGAAGCGACTCAATTGATGTAGGCATGTGGCGCGAGACACCCTTTGACTTGCCAGAGCGGGTGGCGATGAAGCGTTTGACGATCCGGTCCTCGATTGAATGGAAGGTCACGACCACGAGCCGTCCGCCCGGACGCAACGCTCTTTCAGCCCCTGCAAGCCCGTGAATGAGTTGCCTAAGTTCGTCGTTGACATACATTCTGAGGGCTTGAAACGTGCGCGTTGCCGGATGCTTGCCGGGCGGACCGCGGCCGAGCACGGCGCCGACCGTTTCAGCCAGCTCAAGTGTTCGTGAAAATGGTTCTTTTTGGCGCCGCGCAACGATGGCCTTGGCGATGGCACGTGAGCGCCGCTCCTCTGCTAGCCCGTAGAGTATGTCGGCGATATCAGCTTCGTCGTAGGTATTCACGACTTCAGCCACGCTGGGCCCTTCGGGGGCGGATGCGGAAGAGGCGGACATTCGCATATCGAGCGGTCCGTCGGACTGAAAGGAAAATCCTCGTTCTGGCGTATCAATCTGCATAGAGGAGACGCCCAGATCGAAGACGACGCCATCAAAACTCTGGGCGAAGCCGCCGGCGCCGTCCTGCACTTTATTCAGGAGATTTCCGAACGGTTCTTGAAGCAGTTTCAGCCGCGTTCGGAATTCCGCGCGTGCAGGTTCGGCGTCGGCAATCGCCGTTGGGTCGCGATCGAACGCAACCATCTGGCAGTCAGCCGCTTGCAGAATAGCCCGCGTGTAGCCGCCGGCTCCGTAGGTCATATCGAGATAGGTTTCGCCGTCGGTTGGTCGCAGTGCCTCAATGACACGTGCGAGAAGCACGGGAATGTGCCGGCCACCCTGGGCGCTTTTTTCCACCCTCGTTCTGGGCTTGCGCCGTGGCATCTTTCCCGTGCTCCTTCGCCCCCGCTGCGAACTTTCTTCTCGACCTATCCGTCGGAAGCTTTGTCGTTTCTACCCCGGAAGAGCTCGCGGTGATCGCGGACCTTTCCACGGGCGCTCCGCCGCCGCTCTTCGAAGCGCTCCGGCTCCCAGATTTGAAACTTGTCACCAAGGCCGACAAAAGCAACCCGGTTCTGAAGACCGGCATGTTGGCGAAGGCCTTCAGGAAGCACGATGCGCCCGTCCCCATCGATGGAAAGAACCTGGACGTCGCCGTAAAGCGCGACAGACAACTCGTCCCGCTCGTCTGAATACTCCGGGAGATTTGCGAGAAGCGCGTCGATCTTGCGCGCAAGCCTCTCGCCGCCTGCATCGAGTGCTGGAGCGTCGAGCGAGGGGTAGCAGTAGATGCCACCCGGGTAGGCATCGCGCTCAAGCACGGCGCGGAAAGGCGCCGGGATCGAGACGCGGCCCTTGGCGTCGATTTTGTTCGTATATGTCGAGACAAAGCGATCCATCCCTCTGCAGTAGGCCTCGTTCCTCGGCGCAAAACACTGTCCCGCAAACTTCAACAAACCAACAACGGCCCCTGATGCGCTACGGGCTGACTGCGGGGCGCCGGGCGGACCGTGGCGGTCACACTGGCTTGGCCCTCTAACAAGACAGGCGCCTCAGCCACGGCCCATTGCCCGGTGCGGACGGGCATATATGGGATCACATGGAATTTTATGGGTGTCAATGGAGTATCTATGATATTTCTGGGGTTTGTACGGGTAATCCCCAGGCAAACGCGTCTGTGTGGGTAACTGGCGGGAACGAGACCGAAAGGACATAGCCGTTGGATTAAACGACCTGTGCGCTCGGGAATCTTATGGCCAGGGTCGGATTCGCTGTTACTGGTGGCTTGAACGGTGCGTCCCAGACAGGCCTGCGGCGCCCTCTGGAGAGCCTGCATGCTGAGAAAATCGCATGGACCTTTCCGCGATTTCGAGATCGTGCTGATCAAGCCGTCGCACTACGACGAAGATGGCTATGTCATTCAGTGGGTCCGTTCGACCATGCCTTCGAACTCGTTGGCTTGCGTCAATGCATTGGCCCGCAGTGCAGCGGAGCGCGAAATACTCGGCCGCGATATAGCGATCCACGTCACCACGATCGACGAAACGAACACACGCGTTGACGTGCAGGCGATTATCAAGCGGTTCCAGCGCAGTGATTTCTTTGGGTTCGTTGGCTTTGTCGGCGTCCAGTCGAATGAGTTCCCACGCACGATGGATTTGGCCCGTCCGCTTCGTCAGGCCGGCGTCAATGTCGTAATCGGTGGGTTTCACGTCTCAGGCTGCCTCGCCATGTTGCCGCAGCTGCCGCCGGATATCGCGGAGGCTAAGGCGCTCGGCATCACTTTGTTTGCAGGAGAATCCGAGAAGCATTTCGACGGTCTTGTCGTCGACAGCGCGAGCGGCGAAACCCGCGACGTCTACAATTACATGAAGGAGCTTCCGGATATTGGCGACCTCGCCGCGCCGCCCTTCCTTGCTTCGGAATTCGTCAAACGCACTGTTGGCAATGTAACCAGCTTCGATGCCGGACGCGGCTGTCCGTTTCAGTGCTCGTTCTGCACGATCATCAACGTCCAAGGTCGCAAGTCCCGTTATCGTACTCCAGACAGCGTCGAGGAGATCATTCGGGCTAACTACGCTCAAGGTGTGGACCGCTTTTTCATCACCGATGACAATTTCGCGCGGAACAAGGATTGGGAAGCGATCTACGACCGCATCATCGATCTCCGTGAGGTTCAAGGTCTTGACGTGCGCTTCATGATCCAGGTCGATACGCTGTGTCACAGGATTCCGAACTTCATCGAGAAGTCGAAACGCGCTGGCGTCACAAGGGTTTTCATCGGGCTGGAGAACGTCAATCCCGATAACCTATTGGCTGCGAAGAAG
>DAOUZE010000171.1 GCA_030665765.1 Filomicrobium sp. | reverse complement strand
GGTCGTCCGCCTGTGCGGGTTTTAACGTCCCCCGTCGGCTCAACCAAACCGGCGCTTTCAACCAAACGCCGGAAGTTCTGTTTGTGGAGATGCGGACCGAGGATTGCCTCAACGTGCTTTTGCAGCTCGAACAAGGTGAATTCCGCGGGCATCAATTCAAAGATTACCGGTCGGTATTTGATCTTCGCCCGCACGCGGCCGATCGCAGTTGCAAGAACCCGGCGATGATCATAGCGCATCGGCGCACCAATAGGGTCGACCGATGTACCGATCGCGACCGCGGTTTCAGGTCGGTCTCTTCGCGCTTCCGTAACTAGCCCAGCTTCATACAAAAGCTCGTAGCGCTCGAGAACCTTTTCTTCGTCCCACGTCGCGCCGTCCAGTCCAAAGCAGATCCTCGCGCGTTGAGAACGATCAATCGGTCGGGCCGGCGAAGGGCGGATGTTCGGGCTCTCCGCCCAACGAGAGAGTTCTGGCGCGATCAACTCGTCAATCACCGCCGGCCGACCCTTTCGCCAATCTTCCCATGGGAAGAAATGGTACCAACTTCGCCAACCGCCTGAGCGCAGGTCTTGTGCGCGCCCGGGCCGTGTGAGAGCGAGATAGCCGATCGACACGATGTGCGGATTAAGATCACCGGGCTGTGCGTGCCGCCCCCGGTCGCCGAACGTATAAAGTTGCTCGACATAACCAAGATCGATACCGGTTTGCTCACTAACCCAAGACCTCAAACCGATTTCCAGCGTTCGGTGATCCAGCGGTGAGAACGGACCGAACGGAAGCCCTTCAGCGGTGCCCATCTTGTCGGCGCTATCACGGACCACGAGCACTACAGGCTCGTCGTTCGCAACCGACACAATGGCCGCGTTGAGGCCAATCTCCACCCCCGATTTCTCAATTCGCACCGGGCACTTCGGAACCTCCGCAGCCGATACCTTTGAAACCTCGGAACCTATATTGAAACCTGTCGTCACAGCGAGAACCTCCGTGCCGGCGCATGCGAAACTCTTGTCACCAAGAGCCCACTGTCCGACCAAGCTCGCGATTGTGCCCGCCTATGGCGGCCTCCCCCTAACACAATCAACCCCCAATCAATTGATCTTCATCCGCTTTCGCACCCGAGCTGTGATTCGGCGAATACATATCTTTTTATGAGTCGATCATGGCGTTTTTCGGAACATTGCTGGTTCGAAATGCGATAGGTCGCGTCGGGATTTCGCCACTTTTCACAAAAATGCCGCGCCAAAAACGGATGTGGCGGCCACTTCAAGGGGTTTGGAAAAGCTGACTGAACTTGTCAAGAAACGCCCGCTGCGACACCCGTGCGGACAAAGCTTCTAGCGCCGCGAGTTCAGCCCTTTTAACCGCATTGAGTTTTTCGGGCCTCCCGAAAAACTCCAGCGCTTCATCTTCCCCGAAACCCGCCAATGCCGTAGCTTCGAAGTAGGCGGCGATCCGGTCGGCAGTCTTGATCTCAGCGGCAACCGTTTGCGGTAACGTTTTCGGTAACCCAAAGCGGTGATGGATCGCTTCAAGGAGCCGCGTTTCGAACGCCTTGTAATCCAACCCAATGGCATTCTTGAACGGTGAAATGAGATCGCCAACTACGTACTCCGCGGAATCGTGGAGCAACGCCGCCAGGCGCCAATTGGAATCCCAACTCGGATTTCGAACCGCCACAATGTCTTCAACGACGAGTGCATGCTGCGCCACCGACATGGCGTGATCGCCGACAGTCTGCCCGTTCCAGCGCGCCACCCGCGCCAGCCCATGGGCTATGTCTTCAACTTCGATATCGAGCGGCGACGGGTCCAACAGATCGAGCCGTCGGCCGGACAGCATACGCTGCCAGGCCCTCGGCTGACCATCTCTGCTGCGCGCCCGGGTAGGCTTGGGATGAGAGCTGCGATTCGTCATAGCGGTGGTTTAACCTGAGCCTGCAGCTGCGCACACGGCCGATGACGATGGCACCCCACAAGATGATCATTGACCATACCGACCGACTGCATAAAGGCGTACACCGTCGTTGGCCCAACGAAGCGGAAACCGCGTCGCTTCAACTCAACCGAAATCCATTTTGACAATTCCGTTTGCGCGGGGATTTCCGAGAACGTTCGCCAGCGGTTAGCGATCGGACCATTATCGAGGAAACCCCATAGAAAACCACTAAAGCTTTCCTGCTCGGCGATATTCAAAAACGCCTGCGCATTGGCAATCGCGGCTTCGATCTTGGCTCGGTTGCGGACAATGCCGACATCCCCCATCAACCGCACGATATCCTTTTCGCCAAAGCGGGCAAGCCTCTCCACGTCAAAACCTGCAAATGCCGTCCGAAAGTTTTCCCGCTTACGCAAAATTGTCAGCCAAGAAAGTCCAGCTTGGAAACCTTCCAAGTTTAGCTTTTCAAAAAGATCCCGTTCTCCGAGCTTCGGCACGCCCCACTCGGTATCGTGATAGTTGGCATAGATCTCTGCCTCAATGCCCGGCCACGGACAACGCACGGGTGCACCACTTTGCGGCATCACGCCTCCGGCTCTTCTGTGACGTCAATGCCGAATGTCGCCCACTTGGGAATTTCGAGTTTCACGGCTGTCTCGCCGGCCATCAGCGCGACACCGGTGCCGATCGCCTCCCGCGCGCGGTCCAAACGCAGCATTGCGAGCGCCCGGTTCCCCGAAACGCTACCAAGAGTTCCGATCAACGATGCTCCAGCCCTCACCTCAGTGCCCGGCTCCGGCAGCAGACCGGTTCCCACCACCGGCACGACGCGTTTACGTGCCGTCCCCCGGTGCTGCATACGGCTGACGACTTCTTGCCCGACAAAGCAGCCCTTGGTGAAGGAGACACCACCCAATTGGTCATAAAGTGCCTCATGCGGAAACGTGTCGCCCAGACGGAAGTCTTCGCCTGCTTCCGGAACCCCCAACGCCACGCGCATCGCACGATAAGCCGGCACGGCCCCTCCCTGTGCAGTTAGTCTTTCAGCGCTGTCGCTTCCAACCGGGACAAGAACGCGAGCGCCCATCGCCGGCAGGCGTGGGTCAACAAAGGCAATACCGTCGGACTGGGCTACCGCCGCCTCCACGCCATCCCCCCAAAAAACCGAAACAAAGTAGGCGTTGCTTTCATCGCGGATCGAAACATCCGCACGCAGCTTATACATACTAAGCCGCTTCAGTAGGTCAGCAACTTGATCCAGCCGTGTCTCAATGAGGAAGCTGTCGGCGTGGCGAGCAACAAAAAAATCAAAAAGAATCTTACCCTGTGGGCTCAACAATCCTGTGTGCAACGCAGCGCCAACTTGCCCGAGCACTTCCATGTCGCTGGTGATCACGCCCTGCAAGAGCTTCTCTGCGTCCGCACCCCTGACACTGATCACTCCCCGCTCGGGCAGCAGTGTACTACTCATATCAGACATCGGCTCGCCCTTTCTTCTCTGTCACCCGCTGTGTGTGATAGGCCTTCGCACTAACTATGGAAATGGCGCGCAGCGCACAAGAGCCGTGATCGCGACGATGAATGCCGAAAGGACCAACAGACTATGCCCGAAACCTATGACCTCCTCTTCAAGGGCGGCACGGTCGTCAACCATGACGGCATCGGCGCGCGAGACCTTGCCGTCCGCGATGGGCGCATCGCAGCCATCGGAACCATCAATGCTCAGTCCGCTGGCGAGGTGATCGAAGCTAGCGGCCTCACCATCCTGCCAGGCGTCATCGACAGCCAGGTGCACTTCCGCGAGCCGGGTCTGACCCACAAGGAGGACTTGGAAACCGGCAGCCGTGGTGCCGTGCTCGGAGGCGTCACGACGGTCTTCGAGATGCCCAACACCAACTCCAACACAACCACACCGGAGGCCCTTTCCGACAAGGTCGCCCGAGCCCATCACCGTATGTTCTGCGACTTTGCCTTTTATGTCGGTGGCACCGAGGACAACGTCGACGACATAGCCGAGCTGGAACGCCTTCCCGGCTCGGCCGGCATTAAGGTCTTCATCGGTTCGTCCACCGGCACCTTATTGGTTGATGATGAGGTCAACCTAGAACGCATCATCGCCAAGATTTCACGACGAGCCGCCTTTCACGCCGAAGACGAAGCCCGTCTCAACGCCAGGAAAGACTTGCGCATACCCGGCGATCCCTCCTCCCACCCCGTTTGGCGCGATGAGGAAGCCGCCCTTATTGCCACCAAGCGTCTCGTCGGACTCGCCGAGAAACATGGCAAGCGCGTGCACGTCCTGCACATTTCGACCGCCGCCGAGATGGAGTATCTCAGCCATCATAAAGAGTGGGCCAGTGTCGAAGTCACGCCGCATCATCTTACCTTGGTGGCGCCTGATTGCTACGAGCGCCTCGGTACCTATTGCCAGATGAATCCACCCGTGCGCGACGCAAAAAACCAGGCTGGACTCTGGGCGGGTCTGGCCAACGGCACCGTCGATGTACTGGGCTCCGACCACGCGCCCCATACCCGAGAAGAAAAGGAACACCCCTATCCGCAATCCCATTCCGGTATGACCGGCGTGCAAACGCTTCTGCCAATCATGCTTGATCACGTCAACGCGGGCCGGCTTTCACTTGAGCGCCTCGTCGATCTGACCAGTCACGGCCCGCAACGGCTGTTTGGTTTGCGCGGCAAGGGCCGCATCGCCGTTGGCTATGATGCCGATCTCGCCATCGTCGATTTGAACCACCCCGAAACCATCACCAATGAGAGGATCGCCAGCCGCTGCGGCTGGACCCCTTATCATGACAAGGCCGTCACCGGTTGGCCGGTTGGCACCGTCGTCCGCGGCACCAAGGTGATGTGGGAAGGGGAGATACTTGGCGCGGGGGCAGGAGAGACCGCGCGATTTTATTGAATTTGGGTCCAAGTCCTACCGTTCTGGCGAGTACCAGATTGGCGACGTGTACGCGCGTTCCTGAATTTTCAGCGGAATTTCCTTCGGCAAATCAAGCTTGAACTTGATCCGGTCGTAGGCCGTCCACCGCGGCGTTGGGATTTCGATCACACGCGCGTAATAGAATGCGCGTAGAGCAGGATCGAAATCGGGATCGGTCCACACCGTGCCGAGCTCGGATGCGCCAATCGTATTGGTCCAGCTCGGGATCGAGACGTCAACGGTATCGCCGACCGGTGCCAGCTTACCCTTGTCGTCCTGTGTCCTGTCGCCCGACCAGGCGACATCATAAACGTTCTCGCGTGCTTTGCCGTCCTTATCGACCCACCCTTTGATGATTTGGATGCGATCCAGATTGGCACCCATTGGATCACGCAGCGCATACACTAAGAAATTCGGAGTCTTCTCTACATTGTTCTTCTTGAGGTCACCGCCCATCGGCACACCTTTGGTGTAGCCCAACAAGGCAAGGTCTCGGCGCAGCGCGTCATCCTTTTTGAAGTCCCAGCCACCAAAGAACCGCACACGAATCCTGGAGCCGGTCGTCGCATAAGTCTCGCGCCGCTTCATTGCGTCAAAAACCGCACCGCGTGTGTTGGCGCTCGCCCAGACCGCCGTAATCCCCGCCGCTGAGTACTTCCATGACTTGTAGGAGATACCGAGTTCCGGGTTCTCCCGAGCGGTATGGTTCGAGCGCTCCGGATTCGGCTCATAGGCGGTAAACTTACCGAAAAAGTTGTCCTCAAATGGCGCTGTTAAACCGGTATGAGTATCGGTGCCGCCGACCAGTCCAAATTTAAACGGATTGGTGCCGAACTTGGCGTCCAATTGCAGTCCACGCCGCAGGCCTGAACGCACATATTCCCCGGGAAGCATCGCAGGTGTTTTCTTTTCCGAGACATCTAGGTTGCCCCAGTCCCAGGTTTCGAAATCTGCGAATTCGTCTTCAGGCGACAACACGGGATGTGTTTCACCGTCGCCTTTATACTGGGCGGCCTCGTATAGACGCTCAAACCTCCGGCGCATTTGTACATACTCGGCGTCGTAGTCTTGACCGTCGGCAAAGCCATCGCTCATGGCGAACATCATGCCGTTGGAGAGATTGCCGTTGTGGGGAATGGCAATAGCGTCGCCGCCCGTCTTCGCTTCATAATTCGCAAGCCATTTCCAGAGGTCTCGAGGATCCTTACTGCCCATTGGCGCCGTTGTCGTGTAAGGCACGATTTGGCCTGCCCGCTCTGCCCCATCGCGAAAGATGACATTGCGATGGAGGTTGTTACCGCCGACCAACGACGTCCATTCAAAAGCGATAAATGTCGTGAAGACTCCGGGAGCATTGAACTCCTCCGCCGCCGCGATGATGTCTTCCCACACCCGTTTGTAGGCAGGATTGCCTGGCTGGTAATTGAGCGCCGGCGATAAGTTCCCTTGCGCGAATTTACTCGTCAGCTCCAACGCAGCGCGCAGAGCTGTTTCTCCGCCAGCACGAAAGGCCTCATGGAATTTGACACCTTCCGGATCAGCCAGAATATTCGGCGCGCCACCGATGATATCGGTGATCGCGCCCATGCCATCGGAGTGATCCGTGATCATGTAGAAGTCGAAGGGTCGCGCGAGCTTGACGGGTTGACCCGTGTTCGACATCAGCTGCTCGCCACGCGCGAAGCGATAGGAATCGCGTGGCATCAGCCGCGTCCCGCCACCCCCGGCATCCGCTGACAGCCCCGTATGTACATGGGTATCACCAAAGTAAACTTGTGCCGGATAAGTCCGATCGGCATAGGGCGAATAAGGACGCCCGGCGATCTGGCTGCCGAGCCCTTCCGGGCTGATCCCGTCCTGAGCGGACGCCGTAGGGCAAAGCAACAGAAGAAAACAGAACACGCTAAAATATGCTGCTGTCGGCATTTACGTATGTCCAATCGGAAAATTAAAATGGCCAGCACCATGTCAACATCGGCGCCACTGACCGATGTCAGTGCAAAAGAGATGAGCCAGGAATACAATTCACCAGAATGAGGTCTGCGGCAATGAACTACAGGCCTGAATTACAGCCCGGTTTCGATCGATCGGCAACAGGCTTTGCGGCCTTACCATTATCGCTGATGAGTGCGCCAGTGGGCGCGGCGGGCTGGCGGATCGCAATGCCCCGAAAGCCGGCCTAGCACCGCGGCAGCCAACCTACGCGGCCTGAGGCTTCGAACAAATTCATGAAATCAACTGGTAATTCCTGCAAGGAACCCCTATCTTAAAGCTGCAGCCAATGCTCGACATGAGCATAAGAAGTTAACCCTGATGCCTCAACTTGCGGCGCGGAACGGTCCGATAAACGACCGCTAAAAACTGTACACCAGTTATGCTCAATTTGAGTATAATTTAAACGGATGGACGTTGCGGTCGTTGACACCGGACGTCGAACATCCCCCACCACCGGCCTACGGAGTGTTGGGCAAGAAAATGGAACTGAAGGAGGTTCGCATGGAAACCCTCGAGCTCTGCACCGGCCCGGACCAACGCGACCGCCAGCGCTTCGCGCCC
>DAOUZE010000211.1 GCA_030665765.1 Filomicrobium sp. | reverse complement strand
GATCGATCGCCCGGGGATGCTATGTGCGACGGTTCTGGTAGCGCTTATTACAGTGACGGTCATAGCAAGTACGGTCGGGGCGGCGGTTCCAGCCGTGCTCGACAAGCTGGGGCTTGATCCCGCGGTAGCGACCGGAATCTTCATTACCACCACGAACGACGTGTTTGGTGTTTTGATCTTCTTCACCGTTGCGTCGCTGCTCTATTTCTAGAGTCGTGAAGTACGGGGCGGGGTCATTTGGGGTTTGAAATGAAAGAGGCTGAAATTCTGCAGTAGTGCTTCAGCGCCAATGAGGCCGTAGCGAGCCTCTTTTCCATCTTTTTTGCCATCGTGTCGGCATACAAAGCGGGGCTTTACTTCTTTATCTATCAGGCACCAACCACGCTGACGGTTATCGCCTTTGGGTTGCTGACGATCGGTTTTTTGTTCATTGGGCAAGCCATGTCCGGCATCGAAATTCGCATCCTTGGTCTTGTTTAAGTCTGGGATGGTCTGGCCAGAAGGACGACGGGTATCGAGTATCTGAACAACCGGTCTTTACACTTCCGACGAAGGACCTTCTGAGTTGGGCCGGGATTGAGGTTGTGCCCTATGATGGTAATCGGGCGGGGATCTACTCTGGCTGGTCCGTCTCCCTACTGGTTTACATCGCATTGTTTTATGCAACATTTTTTTACCGCTTGCCCGAGAGCAAGCGGCCGCAAGGCAGCGAAGGGGATTCTAGGCGATAGTTGAGCTACATTGTTGTCCATCATCACCAGCGGTTCGGGTACAGATGTAAAAGTTTTAAGGTCGCTGATCTCGCGTCAAGACTTGACGCTTACGGGTTCACCTATTCTGGTCTTGCTCACTGCAGTTTTTTGTTGATGTCGGCGACACGAATTTGCGTTGCGAATACGACGAGGCTTTTCGATGGTGATTACAGGGGCGAGCGCGGTTTGGGTGGGACGTGTTCATAGCGCAGTCTTGCGACTTATCGATATGGTTTGTGTGCTTGGTGGGGTGGTTTTTTTCGCAAGCGCTGGGATTTCACAAGAGGCGCAACTCGAGGCCTGGCAGGCTGAAACCAACGTAGTCGTTGCGGACCCGTTCAAGGCGACGATAATCGCGCTTTTGGACAACCCCGAAACTGTGTCGCTTCCCATTCGCAAGAGGATCAAGGCGCTGCGTGCTTACTATGGGGATACGACGAGTAAGGCGCTGTGGCAGGACGACAAGTTGGCAGCGGACTTTGTTCGCCGTCTAAAGGACTCCAGCAAGGATGGATTGGGGTCGCGCGAAAACCTCATTGAACAGTTGCTGGCCGTTAGGCAAGTCAATCGTTTCGCACTAAGCCAGGAGGCGCAGCTTCAGCAGGCCGCGATGGCGGAACTGTATTGGTCGGCGGGTTTTCTCAAGCATGCCGCCGAACTGAAAAAGGGTCGTTTCCTGCCGACCAAAATCGACTCCAAACTCTTTTGGCAGGCCAAGGACATCGATATGGTCGCCGCCCTACAGCTAATTTCAACGCTTGGAGATGTCGACGGATTTTTTGATGCATGGGAGCCGCAGTTGCCGACCTATAAGGCACTAAAGAAAGCCCTTGCTGAGTATCAATCTATTGAGGCTGCCGGCGGTTGGCCGAGCGTTAAGGTGATCGACGTTCTCAAGCCTGGTGAAGAAAACGAGGTGGTTCCGCAACTGCGCGCGCGGCTTGCCGTGACCGACGGCGCAGCCATGTCCGCGACACCAGGGCAAGAGGCGATTTATAGCGATGATTTGTCGGAAGCGGTGAAGCGGTTTCAACGGCGCCATGGGTTGGAGGACGATGGCATTGTCGGCAAAAACACGTTCTTCCAGCTCAATATACCTGTCGATGCACGCATCCGCAAAATCGCCCTGTCGATGGAGCGATTGCGGTGGATGCCCGAAGATCTCGGCAAGCACTACATCTTAGTCAACATCGCCGGATACGACTTGCGACGGATCGAGGGCGGCCAGACTAGGGAGTTGATGCGCGTTGTGGTCGGCAAGCCCTACCACCAGACGCCTGTGTTCTCGGAAACGATGACGTACGTGGAGATCAATCCGTACTGGAACGTGCCGCGCTCGATTGCGGTCGGTGAGGAGCTGTCAAAGCTGCAAAGGTCTCCGGGCGCGCGGGCTGCGAAGGGCTTCGAAGCTGTCGTCAATGACAAACCCATTCCGGTAACGGCGATTAACTGGAGCCAGTATTCGAGGAATAACTTCCCGGTCCGTTTGCGGCAGAAACCCGGGCCTAACAATGCACTCGGGCGGGTTAAATTCATGTTTCCGAACCGCTTCAATGTCTACATGCACGATACGCCGTCGAGGTCTCTATTCAGCAAGTCGCAGCGTGCATTCTCGCATGGTTGCATCAGGTTGGCGCGGCCGATTGATATGGCAGATCAGGTGCTCACGACGTCGGTTCCGGGTTGGAACCGCACTCGCATTGATGATGTGCTTGCCAGCAAGAAACGAACAGTCGTGTCCTTGAAGACGCCGATTGAGGTGCACGTGACTTATTCGACATCATGGCGTGACGAAGATGGAGATGTTCAGTTCCGCCCAGACATATACCGGCGGGACGAGAAGCTCTATGCAGCGCTGTTTGGCAAGCCCTATCCGTATTGACGGCGAACTGGTTCGTGTGCGTTGATGTTTTCGGGTTCAGATCAACCGGTCGGCTTGGATAGTACCTTAATGTAGTCGGCCGCCTCGATATTTCCGTTTAGCTTGGCCTTCTTCAGCCACTCCAGAGCTTCGGAGCGTTCCGAGGCGCTGGCTTTGTCGATCCCCTTGCCGTAAGAGGTCGCCAACATAACGCCATAGGCGAACTGTCCGTCTGCGTAATCCTGCTCGGCGGACTTACGGAGCCAGGCGGCTGCTTTTTCGATGTTGCGATCGACGACCGTGCCCTTCTCGTGGGCAATTCCCATTTCAAATTGGGCCCGGGCATCGCCGAGTTCGGCGGCCCTTTGAACGTAGCCCATGGCGCGCTTTTGGTCTTCGGTGACGCCCTGACCCTGCTGAAAGAGGTTGGCAAGATTGACCAAGGCTGTCGTATTGCCCAGTTCGGCCAGCTCTTCCCACATGCGGCGGGCGGTGTCGTATTGGCCGGACTTGTAAGCGGCGTAAGCCTTGAGGTTCTTGACGGCTTCTTTGTGGTTGCTGCGCTGCTGGCCAAGTGCGGGCGGGCTTATCGGAAGAAGTGACACAAGCAGAACCAAAATGGCCGTGGTGTTCGCGGCTGTGCTGGCCATGGGAGCGATACAACGTCGGATCATTGGGATCATCGTGGGGGTTTTTCGGATAATCTTTGGGACGACTAAATATTTTTATCCAAGCCGAGCGGCCTTAGTGTGTTTATTCTTTATCCTGTCCCAGCATGTAATACTTCAGCATCCATTCCAGGCCTTTCGTCCATGAGCGGTCGTTGTTGCCCCGGATGTCGATGCTCTTGATATAAGTCAGTTGCCTAGATTGAATGCTTTCCATGTACACGTTTAGGTTGAGGATTAGGTTGGATACCGTTTGAATGGTGCCCCAGGCAGAAAGGTCGACCCTGACATTTTTTCCATAGTCGATTTCGCATCCATTGCATTCGCCGATAAACGGGCCTTTGTCGATCTCTTCGGCGATTGCCTTCTGTATTGGGACTAATTCAAATTGGCCCGTCTTCTGCAGTTGCACAACAAAGATAAGGTCAAGGAGCTTGGCTCGTTTTTTCTCTGCTTCGCTGATTGGCTCCATCGCCTCGTTGATGATGCGGAAGCCGACGAAAGCGACTTTTTGGGGCGTGGTGCTGTCTGCGATGGCGGCGGAGGTTACGGAAATGCCGATTGATCCCAGTCCTATCAATAGGATTGCTATCAGCCGGTGTCCGTTAACCATGCAAGTTTCCTCCTGACGTCTTGTCTTGCTCAGATTACGCGCTAACTATCTTTGCGAAGAAATTGGGATGCGGGGCACCGGCATGTCAACTTTGACTTGCTGACCCATTTCCCGGCACCATTGCTGGCTTTAGCCATGCCTTCTGTTGAAACGCCAAAAGTCCATTCCACGTCGAGTCAGTGTCCGGCTACCATGCGGCTTTTGAGCACTTGCCTAGTATGAAGTTTAGGGTACAAAGCGCAAGTCTGCAGAAAGTCAGTATTCGGAATATGTAGTAAGTAAGGGTCGCATGTCACGATCGGTCAATATCCTGGGTCTCGTTTCCAAAACTCATGATACGGGGCTCGCGCTGTTGTGCGACGGACAGCCAAAAGTCATCTTCGAAGAAGAGCGCTTCAATAGACAGAAGCATACGAAGATGTTTCCCCACCAGTCCTTGGAAACCCTATTCAGGGATGGGGCAATTGGATTAGCCGACATCGATTATCTGACGGTTCCCTGGGATACGAAGTTATTGGCGGGGTCGTTTTTTCGTGTGGTTACCGGCAATATGCCGGCGAGCCTCAACTTATTAAGACCGGCCGCACACGCGACCCAGGATGGTCGGATCGTCAATCTCTGGATGCGGCTGCAGATCGCCATGCGGAGAAGATACAAAACTCTGAAGCTGCCACCGCTGGTGCAGGTCGGACACCACGACGCTCACGCGGCGATTTTTTTCGTTTCACCGTTCGAGGACGCCAGCGTTGTCGTTATGGATGGCCATGGCGACGTCAGCGCTTCCAGCGCTTACGAAGGCAGCGGCAACCAATTACGAAAAACTTGGCAACTTGGCTTCTTCGACAGCCTTGGCATGCTCTACACATGTGCAACCCAACACCTTGGGTTCAAACCGTTCGAGGAGGGAACGGTGATGGCGCTTGCGGCTTGCGGCGGGCCGACCTACGTCGATAGATTTCGAGATGTCGTCATCCTCGAAGACGAGGGGCGTTTCCGGCTCAATCTCGATTACGTCAGCGTTGATCGTTACGGATTACTCCGGCCGTTTACGCAGAAATTTTCCGACATCTTCGGCCCAGCACGTAAACCCGGTGAGGAACTCAAGGACCGTCACCGGGATCTGGCGCGCGCGCTGCAGTTGGTGACGGAGGAGGCCGTGCTGCATGTGGTGCGGCACATCGAGCGTACGCAATCGTCGAAAAATCTCGTGATTTCGGGTGGCGTCGCACTGAATTGCGTCGCCAATGCCCGCATCCTTCGAGATACTAACTTTCAACGGGTTTGGGTTCCGCCATGCGCTTCAGATACCGGGGCACCGCTCGGCAGCGCGCTATGGCATTACCATCAAAATCTGAAGTACGAGCGCGGCTTTGAGTTGACGCATCCGTTCTTGGGGAAAAGCTTCGATGAAGCCGACGTCGTTAAGGCGCTCGAGGCTGCGGGCCTGACTTATGAGCGCATCGGCGAGGATAATGAACTGTTTCGCCGAGTTGCCGGGGACCTTGCGGATCAGAAAATCGTCGGTTGGCATCAAGGGCGATATGAAATCGGCCCGAGAGCATTGGGCAACCGGTCGATACTGGCTGATCCCCGCAGCCTGAAGATCAAGGAGCTCATCAACGTTCGGATCAAGTACCGTGAACCGTTCCGCCCGTTTGCGCCCGCCGTGCTGTTGGAGCGGGCCGGGGAATTCTTTGAAGTCGACCAACCAGACCCGTATATGACGCTGGCGCCCAAGGTGCGCCAGGATAAGGTCGATGTTATTCCGGCGGCCGTACATGTCGATGGGACCGCGCGCATCCAAACCGTGAGACGGCAGGATAATCCGCGTTATTACTCCCTCATTGAAACCTTTGGTGAGATGACCGGGGTGCCGGTGCTCATCAACACGAGTTTTAACTGCCACGAGCCGATCGTAACAACGCCTGCTGAGGCGATATCGTGCTATCTACGCACGGAGATGGATCGACTGGTGATGGGTAACATCTATGTGAAGGACCGTAATAGCGAGGCGGTGGCGAAGGCCCGCATGGCGTTTCATGCTGCGGGAAGCTGACGGTCCTCGGTGATCACGCCCGCAGGCGTTGTGGCTCTATTGCGAATTGAATCGACGTTCAGTCCTTGTCTCTGTCCGAGCGGGCCGCCATAACAGCGGCTCTTCTAATAAGGCCGTCGCTATTGACGGCGACCCGTTGATCGGGACGAACGAACAGGCTCGTGCATGTCGACCCGCCAGAATACGAAGCCAGCTGAACTGATTGAATCGCGCGACGACCTTGTTGCTTGGATTGCGTCTGGTGCGAAAGCGCCGTCGGAATGGCGCATTGGAACTGAGCACGAAAAGTTTGTGTTCCGGCAAGAAACATTCGTCCCTGTGCCGTATGAAGGAGAGCGGGGGATTTCGGCGCTGATGCGTGGCTTCATGGCCTGCTGCGGCTGGGAGCCAATCTTCGAAGGCGAAAACATCATCGCGCTCAAACGTGCGTTTGGTGAACGGGGGGCAAATGTCAGTTTGGAGCCTGG
>DAOUZE010000340.1 GCA_030665765.1 Filomicrobium sp. | reverse complement strand
ATCGAACGGGAGCCGACACGCGATCACACCGAGCGAATGCTGCGCTTTTTCGGTGCAAACGTCACGGTGGCCGCTGACGGCGAAGGCCAAACGCGCATCATGGTCACGGGAAATCCGGTCCTGCAGGGTGATGACGTGAATGTACCCGCGGATCCCTCCTCCGCTGCCTTCTTGGTTGCAGCGGCGGTGATCGTACCAGGTTCCGACGTGACCGTGGGCGGTGTGCTTATCAACCCGACGCGGATCGGTTTTTATAGGACTCTCCAGGAAATGGGCGCCGACGTCGCCTTTGAGAACCAGCGCCAAGCTGGCGGCGAACCTGTCGCCGATATCCGTGCCAAGGCGTCATCCCTAAAAGGGGTGCAGGTTCCGCCGGAACGTGCCCCGTCGATGATTGACGAATACCCGGTGCTGGCCTGCCTAGCCGGCTTTGCGGCGGGTGATACGGTGATGTGCGGTCTGGCTGAGCTGCGCGTCAAGGAAAGCGACAGGCTGGCGGCGACGGCGGCCGGCCTGGCAGCAAACGGTGTTGCAACGCACGTCGAAGCCGACACCCTGACAGTGCGCGGGACGGGCGGCGTGGTTCCCGGCGGCGGTACTGTCGAAACGCACCTCGACCACCGAATTGCCATGGCTTTCTTGACCATGGGCCTAGCCACCGAAAAGCCGGTCGCCGTTGACGACACGACAATTATTGCAACGAGCTTCCCGGAGTTCATCGGGTTGATGCAGAGTTTGGGCGCGCGTTTCGAAGCCCCCGCGGGCGCTGACACCCCCGGAGCTGGTACACCATGATCATCGCCATCGACGGTCCTGCCGCTTCGGGAAAAGGCACGCTGGCCCGTAAAATCGCGGAATACTTGGGCTTTTTTTATCTCGACACCGGCTCACTCTACCGCGCGGTCGCCCGCGACGTCTTAGCTCGCGGTTTTCGCCTCGATGATACCTGGGCGGCCGTCGCGATGGCCAGATCGCTCGACCCAGCCAGCCTCGACGACCAGGGCCTCCGCGAACCAGGCGTTGGCGAAGCAGCCTCCCGTATCGCGGGGATTCCCGAAGTACGTGCCGCCTTGCTTGAGTACCAACGCTTATTCGCCAAAAGCTCTCCGGGCGCTGTCCTCGATGGCCGCGACATCGGCACCGTGGTCTGCCCTGATGCCTGTGCAAAGATATTTGTAACAGCAACTCCAGAGGAACGCGCCCGCCGCCGTTTTCTCGAACGTCAAGCCCTAAACGGGGATGTAACCTACGAGGAAACCTTGGTGATGATCCGCAATCGAGACGCCCGCGATGCGGGCCGCGACAGCGCGCCAATGCGACGGGCCGACGACGCCGACTTGCTCGACACTACAGAAATGGATATAGAAACGGCATTCGACGCTGCGGTCGGATTGATCAAGAGGAAGATCAGCCAATAGGGTGCGCGAAATTTCGCGGGCCCGAAACTCCATTGGCGGCAAGCCCATCGCCGCAGCCAACGATCTCAAATCACGAACACAAGTGCCGTATCCGGCGCTGAGAGCCGACCTGCGTCGGTTCCGCGTCGAATTTCGCATATCGGTCCCAAATCGAGATTCCGCGCTGGATGTCGGCCGCGGAACTACCCGAAAACCACGCTCGAGGAGCATAAGTTAAGCATGTCGCAGTCTGAAATGTCGAAAGAGCTCAACCCAACTCAGGATGAGTTCGCGGCCCTGCTCGCCGAAAGCCTTGCAAAGGAGGACGTCTACGAGGGCAGTGTCGTCACCGGAAAGATCGTCGGGATTGAAAAGGATCTGGCGATTATCGACGTCGGACTGAAGATGGAAGGACGCGTTCCGATCCGCGAGTTCTCGACCCCCGAAAGCGAAGCCGATCTAAGCGTCGGTGACGAGGTGGAAGTCTACCTGGAACGCATCGAGAATGCCCGCGGCGAAGCCGTACTCAGCCGCGAAAAGGCCCGTCGTGAGGAGAGCTGGAACAGGCTTGAAAAACAGCACGAAGCCGGTGAGAAAGTTACAGGCGTCATCTTCAATCGGGTGAAGGGTGGCTTCACTGTTGATCTCGACGGCGCTGTTGCCTTCCTTCCCGGGTCCCAGGTGGATATCCGCCCGGTCCGCGACATCGGCCCGCTGATGCATCAGCCGCAACCGTTCCAGATCCTCAAGATGGACCGCCGCCGTGGCAACATCGTCGTTTCCCGCCGCTCGGTGCTCGAAGAGACGCGGGCGGAGCAGCGTGCCGACATCGTCGCGCGTCTCGGCGAAGGCCAGGTCATCGAAGGCATGGTCAAGAACATCACCGACTACGGCGCCTTCATCGACCTCGGCGGCATCGACGGTCTTCTCCATGTTACCGACATGGCTTGGCGGCGCGTGAACCACCCATCCGAGATCCTCAACGTCGGCGATACGGTGAAGGTGCAGATCATCCGCATCAATCCCGATACGCAGCGTATCTCTTTGGGCATGAAGCAGCTGCAGTCGGATCCATGGGAAGGCATCGAGGCCAAATACCCAGTTGGCGGCCGCTTCAGCGGTACCGTCACCAACATCGCCGACTACGGTGCGTTCGTTGAGTTGGAGCCCGGCGTCGAAGGCCTCATCCACGTCTCCGAGATGAGCTGGACCAAGAAAAACGTGCATCCCGGCAAGATCGTATCGACCAGCCAGGAAGTCGAAGTCCAGATCCTCGAGGTCGATCCAAACAAGCGTCGCATCTCCCTTGGACTCAAGCAAACTCAGGACAACCCTTGGGAAGCCTTCCTGGCTGAGCACCCGCGCGGCTCCATCGTCGAAGGGCCGATCCGCAACATCACCGAGTTCGGTTTGTTCATCGGCCTCGACGGCGGCGTCGACGGTATGGTCCACCTCTCCGACCTCGACTGGAATCGTCCCGGTGACGAAGCCATCAAGGACTACAAGAAGGGTGACGCTGTTCAGGCAACCGTGCTCGATGTCGACAGCCAGAAAGAGCGAATTTCGCTCGGCATCAAACAGGTCTCCGGCGACCCGGCTGAAACCATCGGTGGCTTCAGAAAGGGTGAGACCGTCACCTGCGAGGTCGTCGCGGTTCAAGACAACGGTATCGAGGTCAAGATCGCCGACACCGACATCACCACTTTCGTCAAACGCTCCGATCTCTCCCGCGACCGCTCCGAGCAACGCCCGGACCGCTTCAACGTCGGCGACAAGGTGGATGCTGCGGTACTCAGCCTCGACAAGGCCGCACGCCGCATCAATGTTTCCGTAAAAGCGCTTGAGATCGCCGAGGAAAAACAAGCAGTCAAGCAGTACGGTTCGTCCGACTCGGGCGCTTCTCTCGGCGATATCTTGGGTGCAGCGATGAAGCAGCGCGATGTAACCGACGGTGACGAGGACGCTGTTGAAGCCGACGCCGGGGCGTCTGGCGATGCGGAGCGCGCAGTCGAGGCAGCTGGTAGCGCGGAGGCTCAGGCGGACGAAACCGACAGCACGGTATCTGAGCCTAATGCCGAGGCGGCCCCGGCGACCGACGCAGCCGAAGCTGAAGCCGAGGAAAAGAGCGACAGCTAGGACGCTAACGTTTCAGCACAATAAAGAGCGCGCCGGCAACGGCGCGCTTTTTGTTATTGGGAATGCAATCTCACTCCCATTCAGGTTAAACAAGCGGTCGAATTCCTGCGCTCGATTGAAAACGAACTAATCGGATCGTTGATACCGGCCCGATACTTGCCTAGCTTAGGTGGTAATTAAAAATTCGCTAACCCTGCAAAAAAGGGCCGGCTGGCTCGACGGGATGGGTTCCCCTTTAGACTTCACAAACCCACCGCCGGACTAATCGTGCCGGTGTCCGCGCCCCGATTTGCAGCACAGAGGCGGGATTGAGAGTAACAAATGATCCTTGACGTCGACACCCTTCTGGACCGCCGCCGGCTGCGCCGGAAACTAACGATTTGGCGCACACTCGCGGTTGTTGCCGCTGTATTGGCGTTGGGCTTTCTCCTGTCG
>DAOUZE010000537.1 GCA_030665765.1 Filomicrobium sp. | reverse complement strand
AGCAGGGGGCTTCCAGCGATGAACTCGCCATTCGGGCGTTGCTGGACAAGGTTAATCTCGCCTGCAACGCCGACAGTGCCGACAAGGGCGCGGAAATCCTGGCCAGCGTTATCTCGGACAAGAGCTACGTTACCTTACTTCCTCGTGCGGACAGGCCCTCTGAAGCACTCGTAGGGGACAAGAAGCTGCTTTGCGAAGTGCTTGCACAATCGCTGCGCAACGGGCAGAAATGGGGCGTTCACGAGATCCGACAAATCACGATCGTCGGCCCCATCGCCTACGAGATCGGAGGAACCAGGGATCCGAACCAGGACCCAAAAACTCCCGGGAACACGTGGGTGAATGTGTTTGCCAAGGAGGATGTGGGGTGGAGACTCGTGTTTTCCACGCCTGTCGAAAGCGCGGAGAAAGCAGCGGCAGAAGCATTGAGGCGAGCTGAGGCCCGCGAAGGGAAATCTGCGAAGTAAAGGCTCAGACAACGGGCACGCGGAGGACTCCCCCGCCTCCGGTGGATACAGGCGATGTTGGCAAAGTCGGCTTCATCGCTCGGTGGTCGTAATTCTTCCACAGTTCTAAAAGCGATCGATTATCTTTTGGGGGGCCGTAGCATTTCGTTTTTGGCCTTTTCTCAACAGTACACATGCATAGCAGAACAATCGGGCAGTGCAGCATTTCAGCGTTCACGTGTCTTGTAATCTTGTGACTGCCTCTCAGGGGCGCCGCCAGCGTCGCCAGACCGTGCTCTGATCGAGCTTGAATACCACCTCCCCACATCATTCTTGTCTGCCGTTTTTTATATTGCTTCATGGACGCAGGAGTCCTATCCTATTTCTTCGCAATCATGTAGCACATGAATGACCGATGAAACAAGGTGGCGATTCATTCATGCCGCAAGAAGATAATGAGGAGCATAAGAGACAAGCACATATTGCTTTGCCGATAGGTATTGTCGTTGCACACTATACGATCGTAGAGAAGATCCTCGCCGTCTCGGGCTGCCAGGGCAGCATGAGGAGATGTCACTATGAACCAACGTGAGCCTGCGCCCGACAAAACGGTTGGCGCGCAAGGTTGGAGCGGGCCGGCATTCAGCGGGCCCCCTCCGGATTCGTTCACAGGGTACAAGATCGTTCGCGAGATACACCGCGGCGGACAAGCGGTGGTCTATCAGGCCTTCCATAGATCAACGAGGCGGAAAGTCGCCATCAAGGTGATGAAGGAAGGCCCGTTCGCCGGGCCGGTTGACAAGGCGCGATTCGACCGCGAAGTCCAAATCCTCGGCCAGCTCAATCACCGCCATATTGTCGCCATCCATGACACAGGGGTCGCCGCCGGAAGCCACTACTTCGTCATGGACTACATCAGTGGGCAGCCGTTGGACGTGTATATGGAGAGCGGTGGTCGCTCCATCGTCGAAACGCTGAAACTGTTCGTCAAGGTCTGCGATGCGATCAATGCAGCCCATCTACGCGGCGTCATTCACCGCGACCTCAAGCCCGGCAACATTGTCGTTGATGCGGAGGGTGAACCGCACGTTCTGGACTTC
>DAOUZE010000056.1 GCA_030665765.1 Filomicrobium sp. | reverse complement strand
GCTGATCGCAGCGAGTGTGGATTTGACGGGCGTCGAGGCGGAGGGCGAGAATAAGGGCAGTCACCGGGTTATTGCCGACCATCTGCGATCGACCGCTTTTTTGATCGCCGACGGCGTTCTGCCGGGTAACGAAGGCCGCGGTTATGTGTTGCGTCGAGTTATGCGGAGGGCCATGCGGCATGTGCAGCTGCTCGGTTCCGAGGAGCCTTTGATGCACCGCCTGGTGCCTGCTTTAATCCGGCAGATGGGCGACACCTATACCGAATTGGGGCGTGCTTCCGCACTTATCACAGAGACTTTGCGATTGGAAGAAACACGCTTCCGCAAGACGTTGGCCAAGGGGCTGGTACTGCTAGGCGATGCGTCTGAAAATCTGAACCCTGGAGATGTGCTGTCAGGCGACATAGCCTTCAAACTTTACGACACCTATGGGTTCCCGTTGGATTTGACCGAAGATGCCCTTCGCGCGCGTGGTATCGGAGTTGATACTCATAGCTTCCAGGTGGCAATGGAAAAGCAAAAGGCGGAGGCGCGTAGGGCCTGGAAGGGATCTGGCGAGGCGGCAACAGAGTCGGTGTGGTTTGACGTCTTGGAGACCGCCGGAGCCACTGATTTTCTCGGTTACGATACGGAATCAGCTGAAGGCGAGATCCGTGCGGTGTTGCGCGATGGCAAAACGGTTAAGTCGCTCAAGGTCGGTGAAGAAGCACAGGTCGTTCTCAATCAGACTCCATTTTACGCCGAATCGGGTGGTCAGGTCGGCGACACGGGCCTCATCCGGGGGCCTGAAAACGGGCGATTTCGCGTGACCGACACGCAAAAGAAGGTCGGCGACCTCATCGTGCATTTCGGCGAGGTCGAGAGCGGTTCATTCAAAGCCGGGGAGGCAGTCGAGTTAACTGTTGATCATAGGCGCCGGTCGGCGACTCGGTCTAATCACACTGCAACGCACTTACTGCATGAGGCGTTGCGGCAGGTTCTTGGTTCACACGTCGCTCAGAAGGGTTCTTTGGTCGCTCCAGATCGGTTGCGATTTGATTTCTCGCATCCCATGCCGATGAGCCGTGAAGAAGTGCTGCGCGTCGAGGCGATCGCGAATGAAGTGGTCGCTGAAAACTCGGAGGTCACGACGCATTTGATGGCCGTTGACGACGCCATGGATTCCGGGGCGATGGCCCTGTTCGGTGAGAAGTACGGCGATGAGGTGCGTGTTGTCTCTATGGGTGCGCCAGGAGACCGTAGTGTCACTGACGACGGTCGACGAAAAGCAGCGTGGTCGCTTGAGCTTTGCGGCGGGACGCATGTTGCACGCACCGGCGACATTGGTGTGATCCATATCGTTTCGGAGAGCGCAAGCGCGAGCGGTGTGCGACGCATTGAGGCGATTACCGCGAATACGGCCCGTTCGTTTTTATCATCACAAGACGAGCGTGTTCGTGAAGCGGCTTCGGTTTTACGAACCAGAGTGGAAGATGTCGTAGATCGTGTGCGCCTCTTGCTTGAGGAGAAGAAGCAGCTTGAGCGGCAGTTGTCGGATGCGAAACGTATGGCGGCGCTTGGCGGTGGCGGAGACGCAAACGCGGCAGCCAATGCGATCAAGACGATCGGTGAACTTCGATTGTTCTCGCGGACGGTGGAGGGTCTTAATCCGAAGGACCTGCGTGGACTTGTCGATGAAGGTAAAAAGCAGGTCGGATCTGGTGTAGTTGCCATTGTAGGTGTCACGGAGGACGGCAAAGCGGGTCTCGCGGTGGGTGTTACCGAGGATCTTACCGGGACTTGGAGTGCCGTCGATTTAGTACGGGCCGGTGCCGCTGCACTTGGCGGTAAAGGCGGTGGCGGCCGTCCGGATATGGCGCAGGCGGGTGGTCCGGATGGTGCAAAGGCTGCGGATGCCTTAAGCGCCATAGAGGAGCAGCTTGAACGATAGAGAGGTGCATGCTCGTTTGTGCTGGTTTTGCCTCACGCCAGCCGTGTTTTAACCGTCCTTTGTCGTCTGATTGCTGGGCGTAAAAAGGATCGCGAAAATGGCTTTGCCTAAACGAACAGCTGGTGTTGTGAGGGATGAAACTAGCGGGATTGCGCAAAACTTGGTCGCCGCGGCAGCGCCTGGACGAGGCTGCGAGGCGTCGTTTGGTGGCGTAATGACTGGCGTTGAGTCTTCAGTTGCGTTGGCTTTGTAAGCGATCAGGTTGTATCACAGCGTATTGAAACAGCCCGAGTTCGAAGCGCACATGTCGCAAGTTGTGCATTACACAAGAGGTTCCGGCGGCAACGATGAGGTCTTCGCGATACCGCTGACGATTGCCAATCACGGGGCGCCGTGATGGGAGGGTCCTCGACTTAGAGCTGACAGTTACGCCGGCGGGCGGTGGTAAGGCTAAAGTTTTTTATCCAGGGCATGCGGTCGACGGGGAGTACTTCGTCCCGCCGCCGCGGGACGATCCGCAAGCGCGCTGATTTGAGCGGGTAGACAGACCGAAGAATCCGTTCGCGTCGATCGCTGTTCCCGGACGGGACAGTTATGGCGGCACACTTCTGTTCTATCGTAAGGGAGAGGCCTTTCCCAAAGTGGTCAATGCGAATGGCGACTACAGCTTGAAGCAGGCGATGAATATGCGGCGCGGTCAAAGTCTCGGCGCACTCGATACGCTGCTTTTCAAGGAACTTGTGCCGAACGAGCTGGAGGTTAGATTGCCGTATTTCTCTGCATCGACGGTGCGGAAAGGATGGACGCACAGCATGAGGGGCTTGTGCCGGTCGACGACCGCGAAAGAGAAGACGCCAAGCGGCGGCGGCTAGTAGGAAAACAGCCACACGCCAAGGCAAACTGGCCAACCGATGCGACCTTCTGGACGACGGATGGCGCTACTGAAAGCTAACGATTGAGTGCGACGATCAGGGCTTTTGGATTGCCGCCATTGTCGTTGATGTAGTCTTCGAACAGGCGTTTGAGCTGTTCGCGTCCCCAGAAGCCAAGGACCGATACGTCACCGACTTTATAAGAGCGCCCGCGCCGAATCAGCCACCAACGAACATCGTAAGTGGTGCCATCGCTCAGGGAGACAACGCTGTCGACATAGACACCGGAACGAGTTTCTTTGGTTTGTGACACCATCCGAACGCTTCTCACCGGGTACTTGGGTGATTGGGATGAGGCGTAGCGTGCCAGGAAACCAATCATTCCAGAGTAATACGGCTTGCGGTCGCGGCGCTGGAGAGTTTTGGCGTAACTTCCCAACGAATAGAGCCCGACTGAGGGTAGGTCCGTGTACTTGTTTAGCACGTTGGCAAAATCGCGGGCGCTGCCTGAGCGTGAAGCTTTTACCAGTTCGTTTGCTGCCCTTTGCATAAACTGAACGGGCTTCTCGCGCGCCTCGGCTACTTTTGAGCTAAGCGTCAGTGCGGGCAGAACGAGAAGAAACGCAGAAAGCAGTGTTCGCTGGAGGCCGGCTGAAATCATCATCAACTCCAAAGGCGGATCGAATGCACCATGGTGTCAGGTATCCCTCGTGGTTAACTAACACCACGCCGCGCGGGTTTCGTCAAAGCTGTATACCGCATTGGCCCCGCGTCGGATGGGCGCTGAATAGTGAGCTTGAGTCTTAACTTGGTCCGATGGCGAGTTATGGGCAAAGAATAAGAACCTGTGTGTGACTTCATGATTTCTGTGCGGATCAATAGATGCGCGGTGTGTCAGGCTCGCATGAAGGGGTGACGGGGATCAGCAAGCGGTTGCGCTGAAGGCGAAACAGGATGCCTGGCTGGAGGACGGGGAGTCCCAAACGCTTCGCAAACGTTTCGGTTTCGTATTGGTCGATTTCGTCAGCCATGTGGAGCAAGAGGCATCGGTCATGATCCTTGTGAACAAGGATCAATTCATTGCGGGTGCCGGAAAGGCTTGTGCGGACATGATGGGAAACACCGGCGAAGGAGCTCAGCGGCAAATTCCATTTGTGAATGCCAAATAAGCTCTTGTCGGTCACTGTGACGGCTTCGTTGGCAATTGTAATTGCGCGACGCCAGCCCAGGCGCTGAATACCTTTCCAAGCAGGTGTGCCGAACATTACGACCCATATTGCCATGCCGACAAGGGCTCCGGCAACGGGAACCGGTGCGCCTGTCAGGCGTTCGCGCACAGCAGGTTCGGATATTGCTTCGGCCGCCAGCATGGCGAAGGGGATCATAACGCCGATCAAAATTGGGAGCAGAACCGCAGCTTGAGCGGCTTCACTCAATCCGCAGGAGCGCTGGCGAATAGCGAGAATTTGATCTTCGCTTCGATCAAGAAGGTGGTGTTTTTTAACGGCGTTCAATCGATTGACCGAGAGTTTGCTGATGACGACGGTGTTCAGGGCACAGTGCAGCTGATTGGGTAAACATTGTCCTAAGGGCGCTGCGGCTAACCTCGGTTGCGGGCCCACCGGCAGAAAGGCGTTTGTTGTTGCACTCCGCGACACATCGACGGTTTCTAAGCCGAAAAGACTTGACACATAAAGATATCTTTATATCTATCGGCGGGATGAGTAATGCCGTTGAACAATCCGAGGTGTTATCGAGCAGCGAGCTTGTTTCGGTCCTCAAGGCCGCGGCAGAGCCGACACGCTTGCGCATTCTCGTGTTGCTGCGCAGCGGGGAACTCAACGTCAAAGATCTGATGCAGATCCTGAAGCAGAGCCAGCCTCGGCTGAGCCGTCACTTGAAGCTGCTGCATGAAGCGGGCCTGGTAGAGCGTTTCCGGGAGGGGAGTTGGGTTTATTTTCGACTCTCAGAGGAAGCGCGTTTCGAAGATCTGGCAAGCCGTTTGACGGGGGCCGTTGATCCGAGTGATAGCCTTATCTCGCGCGACCGGGAGCGTTTGAATGCGTTGAAGCAAGATCGCGAAAAGTCCGCACAAACGTATTTTGAAGCTCATGCTGGTGAATGGGATCGGATCCGGGCGTTGCACGTTGCTGAGACGGATGTCGAAGCGGCGATGCTGAAGGCGCTGAAGGGAGTTACGCTCGATGTGCTGATTGATCTTGGGACCGGAACCGGGCGGACCTTGGAGCTTTTTGCCGATCGGTATGAGCGGGCGGTCGGTTTTGACGTCAATCAGTCAATGCTAGCCTATGCGCGAGCAAAGATATCGCAAGCCGGCCTCGATAAGGCGCAGGTCCGGCATGGTGATATCTACAACTTAGGTCTCCCGACAGAAGAGGCCGACGCAGTTGTGATGCATCAGGTGATGCACTTCCTGTCGGATGCGGCCGGCGCGCTAGCGGAAGCGGGCCGGATACTCAAACCAGGTGGGCATCTTTTGATGGTCGATTTCGCGCCGCATCAAGTGGAATTCCTGCGTGACGCACACGCCCACGAGCGGCTTGGTTTTTCGACGGGGCAGATCGCGGAATGGATGCGTGGAAGTGGTCTTGAGCTAACGAAGACAGTTGAATTGGCGCCCGCTGACGCAGGTACGGACAGGCTGACCGTGATGCTGTGGCTTGCTACCAAGCCCGTGGTCACGCACGAAAACAATGCCACGGAAAACCTGGCAATTGAAAACAAAGAGTTCCTTGAGGGGATTTGAGAGATGGTACGCAAAAGCAGGCTGCTCGGCGAAGGTGACATCGAGGTTTCGTTTGAGTTCTTCCCGCCCAAGAGTGCGGCCATGGAGGAATCTCTGTGGCAGTCCATCCGCCGATTGGAACCGATGCAGCCGGAGTTTGTCTCCGTCACATACGGTGCCGGTGGCACTACCCGCGAACGCACTCACAACACGGTTGCGCGTATAGTGAAAGAGACGAAGCTGAAGCCGGCGGCGCACCTCACTTGTGTCGACGCGACTAAGGCGGAGGTGGATGCGGTTGCTAAGGAATATTGGGAAGCCGGGGTACGGCATATCGTTGCGCTTCGCGGTGACCCAGCTGCTGGGGTTGGAGAACGTTATGAGCCGACGCCCGGCGGCTATACCAACTCCGCGGATCTGACCGCAGGACTGAAGGCTATAGCGTCCTTTGAGATCTCCGTAGCCGGCTATCCTGAGATGCATCCTGAAAGCGGAGACGAGCAGGCGGATCTCGATTTCCTAAAGGCAAAGGTCGATGCTGGTGCTGATCGGATCATTACTCAGTTTGTCTTCGATCAGGATTACTATCTTCG
Organism: Filomicrobium sp.; assembly: GCA_030665765.1. Classification (GTDB taxonomy): domain Bacteria; phylum Pseudomonadota; class Alphaproteobacteria; order Rhizobiales; family Hyphomicrobiaceae; genus Filomicrobium. The sequence goes on along the minus strand of DAOUZE010000056.1, from coordinate 9,416 downwards.
GTACCTGGAGAAGGTACGGGCGGCTGGGATTTGGGTTCCAGTAACGCCTGGGATTATCCCAATCCACAATTTCCCTCAGGTGTCGAACTTCGCGCGCAAGACCGGTGCATCGATACCGGCCTGGCTGTCGCGACGGTTTGATGGTCTTGAGAGGGACCCAGGTTCAACACACTTGGTGGCAGCAGCGATGGCTACCGAGCAGGTGATGCTCCTGGCCGACAATGGCGTAAAGCAATTCCATTTCTACACACTGAACCGGGCGGACTTGGTCTACGCCATCTGTCACATGCTGGGTTTAAGGCCGACGGCCCTACCTCAGCAACGTTCTGCGGATGCTGCTTGATCCTGAGATAGTGGCACTGTTCGCTTTTGAAGTTAGCGAGTGAGACTTATGAGAAGAAAACCGAGTTGGGATCAGCTGCATCAGGTCGTCCGCGAACGCATCCTCATAATCGACGGTGCAATGGGGACCATGATCCAAAAGCGAAAGCCGACGGAAGAAGATTACCGTGGAGAGCGTTTCAAGGATTGGGCCTCTGACGTTAAGGGCAATAACGATCTGTTGTCGCTGACGCAGCCCGAGATGATTCAGGAAATCCATGAGGAGTATTTGGAGGCGGGTGCGGATCTCATCGAGACCAACACGTTTAACGCCCAGCGCATCTCCATGGGCGACTACAACATGGAAGAGCTGTCCTATGAGATCAACCTCGAGGCGGCGAAACTCGCGCGGGCAGCAGTCGATAGATATAACGAGAGGACGCCCGATAGGCCACGCTTCGTAGTTGGCGCTGTCGGCCCGACGAACCGTACCGCTTCAATGTCTCCGGACGTCAACAATCCAGGCTTCCGGAATACAAATTTTGAAGAGCTGAGAGAAGCCTATGCAGAACAGGTGCGCGGCTTGATGGAGGGCGGCATTGATGCTGTCATGATCGAGACGGTGTTTGACACGCTCAATGCCAAGGCAGCAGGTTTCGCGACCTTGCAGGTGTTTGAGGAAAATGACCTCGAACTGCCGATCATGATTTCGGGGACGATTACCGACCGGTCGGGACGAACGCTTTCGGGGCAGACGGCGGAAGCGTTTTGGTATTCGATGCGGCACCTGAAGCCGTTTTCAATCGGTCTCAACTGTGCTCTCGGTGCTGAGCTTATGCGGCCCTACATTGCCGATCTGTCGCACATCGCGGACGTCTACATCTCCGCGTATCCGAATGCGGGTCTGCCGAATGAGATGGGTGAATATGATGAGACGCCGCACGATATGGCGTGCCACCTCGAGCCCTGGGCGGAAGATGGGCTCGTCAATATCGTGGGAGGATGCTGTGGATCGACGCCCGACCATATCAGTCACATCCGTCAGCACGTTGAAAAGCACCAACCGCGTCAATTGCCGAAGATCGCTCCGAAGATGCGGTTGTCTGGGCTGGAACCGTTCGTAGCAGGGTGACGGTCGCTGACGATCGGATTGTCAAAGTGTACGAAGCCAAAAGAAAAAAGGAATACAATGAGCACCTCTGCGGCAACCAACTTTATCAACGTCGGTGAGCGTACCAACGTTACCGGGTCGGCCCGTTTTCGTAAGTTGATCGAGGCCGATGATTACGATATGGCGCTGGAGGTGGCACGCCAACAGGTCGAGAACGGAGCGCAGATCATCGACGTCAACATGGATGAGGGTTTGCTCGACTCTGAAAAGGCGATGAGCACGTTCCTCAACCTAATGGCGGCTGAGCCTGATATTGCGCGGGTGCCTGTGATGATCGACTCGTCGAAGTGGACGGTCATCGAGGAGGGCCTAAAGTGCATGCAAGGCAAGGCGATCGTCAACTCGATTTCGATGAAGGAAGGCGAAGGATCGTTCCTGGAGCAGGCGCGCAAGGTGCGGCGCTATGGAGCCGCCGTTGTGGTGATGGCTTTCAACGAAGACGGCCAGGCGGAGACGGCCGACCAGAAAGTGGAGATCTGCAGACGGGCCTACAAGCTGCTGACTGAAAAGGTGGGTTTTCCGCCTGAGGATATCATTTTCGATCCGAATATTTTTGCGGTTGCGACGGGCATTGAAGAGCACAACAACTACGGAGTGGCGTTCATCGAGGCGACCCGGCGCATCAAGGAGAAAATGCCACTAACGCATGTCTCCGGCGGTGTTTCGAACTTGTCGTTTTCCTTCCGGGGAAACGAGCCGGTGCGCCAAGCGATGCACTCGGTGTTCCTCTACCACGCTATTCAAGCCGGCATGGACATGGGTATCGTCAATGCTGGTCAGTTGACCGTCTATGACGATATTCCAGACGAATTGCGTGAGCTGGTCGAGGACGTGATCCTCAATCGGCGTGATGATAGTACCGACCGGCTGTTGGATGCGGCCCCACGTTTCAAGGGAGAAGGCGGCGCGAAGGGCAAGGAGAAGGATCTTTCATGGCGCGAAAACCCAGTTGGGGAGCGTCTCACCTACTCGCTGGTTCACGGCATTACCGACTTCATAGAAGAGGATACCGAGGAGGCGAGGCAGCAAGCTGAGCGGCCGTTGCACGTCATCGAAGGCTCGCTGATGGATGGCATGAATGTGGTCGGCGATCTGTTCGGGGCGGGTAAGATGTTCCTGCCGCAGGTCGTTAAATCTGCGAGGGTTATGAAGCAGGCGGTCGCGTATCTGCAGCCGTACCTTGAAAAGGAAAAGGAAGACCTTGGCATTGTTGGTCAACAGGCCGCCGGAAAAGTTCTGATGGCGACCGTTAAGGGCGATGTGCACGATATTGGAAAGAACATCGTCGGGGTCGTGCTGCAATGTAACAACTATGAGGTGATCGACCTCGGCGTCATGGTGCCTGCCGCCAAGATTCTTGAGACGGCCAAGAAAGAGAATGTCGACATCATCGGTCTGTCGGGTCTCATTACGCCGTCGCTCGACGAGATGTGTTTCGTGGCGGCCGAGATGGACCGTGAGGGCTTTGAAGTTCCGCTGTTGATTGGCGGGGCGACGACGAGCCGGGTGCATACGGCTGTCAAAATCGCGCCGAACTACACTAACAACCAAGCGATCTATGTTCTCGATGCCAGCCGTGCTGTTGGCGTTGTTTCAAAGCTGCTGTCGGAAACCGAAAGTGGGACCTACGTGGCCGACATAAGGTCGGAGTACGACAAAGTACGCACGGCGCATTTGGCAGGGCACGCCAAGAAGAAACGCATCCAAGTGGCTGCAGCACGAGACAACAAGTTCGATATCGAGTGGGAAGGCTATACGCCACCAAAGCCCAACTTCTTTGGAGCACGAGAATTCGAGAGCTACGATCTGGCGGAACTGGTTCCTTATATCGATTGGACGCCATTTTTCTCGACGTGGGAGCTGAGAGGCCGCTATCCCGCGATCTTCGACGACAACGTTGTTGGGCCAGAAGCTCGCAAGGTGTTCAATGACGCTCAGGACTTGTTGGAGAGCATGGTTGGCGAGAAATGGCTGCGGGCGAAGGCCGTCATCGGGTTCTGGCCTGCGAATGCGGTTGGCGACGATATCGAGCTTTACACCGGCGAACCGCGCCACTCGAAATTGGCCGTGCTGCATACGCTACGCCAACAGATTGCACGCGATCACAGCCGTGGGCGAGCGCATACTGCGTTGGCGGATTTCGTGGCGCCGAAGGAAACGGGGATTGACGACTATATCGGCGGATTCGCGGTGACCACGGGACACGGCGAAGAAGAAGCGCTGGCTAAGCATTTTAAGGAGACGGACGACTACGGGCGCATTATGTTCAAGGCGCTGGCTGACCGGCTCGCTGAGGCATTTGCCGAACGCATGCATCAACGGGTGCGCGAGGAGTTCTGGGGTTTCGCCAAGCACGAACAGCTGTCAAATGAAGAACTGATCACCGAAAAGTATCAAGGTATCCGTCCGGCTCCAGGATATCCTGCGCAACCCGATCATACTGAGAAGGCGACTCTCTGGCGGCTGCTTGATGTGAAGCGCAAAGCTGGAATCGAGCTGACAGAGAGCTTTGCCATGTGGCCTGGATCGTCGGTTTCGGGCCTCTATTTCTCGCATCCCGATAGCCATTACTTCGGGGTTGGCAAGATTGAACGCGATCAGGTCGAGGACTACGCACGCCGCAAGGACTGGGGTGTCCAGGAGGCCGAGCGCTGGCTGGCGCCCGTTCTCAATTATGATCCGCGTAGCTTTGAAGAGGCCGATGTCGCCTGAATCGTATGTTTGCGGCGAAGCAAGCGTGGCAATCCGATGCCAGCGACCTTACGTCTAAGGTGATGGGCAAGCATGAGGTGCGGCGATGTTGGACATGGGAACGAATGAAGGGCGTATTATCTTGGCGGCGCTGAGGCTGGCCGGAGAACGCCCATGGAGCGAGATCAGCCTTCGTGAGATAGCGGAGGCGGCTGGAGTGGACCTTGCTGGTCTAAGTGAATCGTTTAGCTCCAAATCTGAGATCCTGGGTGCGTTTGTCAAGCACGTCGACAAAGAGGTGCTGGCTATCGCTCCAGCACCCCAGCCCGGAGAGTCCCAGCGCGATGCTCTGTTTGAAGTGATCATGGCGCGTTTCGATGCACTAGCGTCGTATAAGTCAGCCATCGACTCGATTGTGAAGTCCGGTGAGGCGGAACTGCGAATGCTGCGGCCGCTACTTGCTTCGCAGGCGTGGATGCTGCAGGCGGCGGGTATCGATTCAGGTGGTCCTGCTGGGGCATTGCGTACGGCGGGTTTGGTCTCGGTATATGCCGCGGTGCTGCGTACCTGGCTTGAGGATGATGATCCTGGATTGGCGCGGACCATGGCTGCTCTCGACAGGAAGCTGCGTCACGGGGAATCCGTGATGTCGGCGCTAGATGGCGCCTTGGGTGCAGCAAGGCGCGTGAAGGATATGCTGCGGTCGGGTCGGGATCGATCGGGAGCGGATAAAGCTGCTTCTGCAGGCGATGAGTTTGGCGGTGATGCGAATGTGGCGGAGGCACCAAGCGGCGGCTCAGCCTCAGCAGTTCGGTCATAGCCCGGGTGCTTTGCGGGGCTTTGGGTGCTCAGTTAGAGCGGGACGCTAATGATGGCGCGAAGTCCCCCCATGGAACTCTCGCCGAGCGTGATGTCGCCGCCATGGCTCCGTGCGATATCGCGGGCGATGGCAAGGCCGAGGCCGCTGTTGCCCTTGTTCTGGTTGCGCGCGACGTCCAACCGATAGAAAGGCTGGAAAACGGCGTCGCGTTCCTCGGCGGGTATGCCGGGTCCGTCATCATCAACCTCGATACGTAACCAGCGGCGTTCGGTGGCGGCGCGTATAATGACCGTTTCCCCGAAGCGTGCGGCATTGGAAACGAGGTTCGAGATTGCACGTTTGAAGGCATGCCGCTTCAGGGGAAGTGTAACTCCTTTGCTGCGCCTGCGCATTTTCAGCTGCACGTCGACGCCGGTGACATTGGCTTCATCAAGGATTTCGTCGAGCAAGGTCTTCAACATGATGGGTCTTGCTTCTTCGCCGCCGTGCCCACGTGCAAAAGCTAGATAGTCTTCCAGCATGTGCTGCATTTCATCGACATCAACGCGAAGAGAGTTGGCTTCGGGAGTATCATCGAGCAGGGCGAGCTGCAGCTTAAACCTTGTGAGAATGGTGCGTAGGTCATGACTCACGCCGGCCAGCATGGTTGTTCGCTGCTCGACGTGGGTTGTGATGCGTTCGCGCATTTCAAGAAAGGCTTGTGCTGCTTGACGGACCTCGCGGGCGCCACGAGGTCGAAAGTCGGGCGGTTCTGGACGCCCCTTTCCAAAGGCGTCGGCGGCTTCGGCCAATCTCAAGATGGGCCGGATTTGATTGCGCAGGAACATGATTGCGACGGTCAGAAGAATGACCGACGAGCCAACCATCCAAACCAGAAAGATCTCTGAATTCGAGGCGTAGGTTTGGGTGCGGCGGGCTACAAAGCGGAGGATCGCGTCGTCATGTTTGACACGGATTTCGACTAGATGAGATTGCCCGACTGTGTCGATCCAATAGGGCCGGTTTATCTGGCTGCTGATCTGTCGGGATAGCTCCCGGTCGAGGAGATCGAAAAATGGTTTCGGGCGCGCTGGTGGTAGATCGCCTTGCGGAAGCACTGACATCTGCAGATTGAGCTTATTGCGGGCCATGGTGATGAGACGGCTGTGACCGTCGTCGTAGGGGTAGTCCTCATACACCGATATAAGCGCGGCAAGGTCACGGGCGGTAGCCTCGGAGAGGCGGGACGTGACGGCTTGCCAATGGCGTTCCATGAAGACGAAAGCAACGACGCCTTCTAGGACAACGATTGGCGCGATAATGATAATTAGGGCGCGTGCATAGAGCCCCTTGGGGACGAGGTCGACAAGAATGCGCAAGCCTTCGACGTGAACAGTCCGCAGGCCGTGCAAAAGGGCGGTGAGGAGCCTGCGGGCGCTATATCCCGAGCGGGCACCTACATAAGGGCTTATCATTGACATTGTGTGTGTTCGGCCCTGAATGGACTGGCGTATTCCGCGGCTTAACCCCCTGCTACACGTTTGTCAGTCGACGTATAAGATGTAGCCTTTTCCGCGAACGGTTTGAAGATAGACCGGATTGGAGGGGTCGGTTTCGATTTTGCGGCGGAGGCGGTTGATTTGAACGTCGATGGCGCGTTCGCTGCCGGTGGATTCATCGCTGGATAGCTCGTAGCGCGGGATAGGTTGGCCTGGTTTTCCGGCGAATTGGCGGAGCAGTTCGCGTTCCCTCTCGGTGAGTTTAATGGTTTCATCACCGCGTTTTAGCTCGCCACGCACGATGTGGAAGATGAACCCGCCCATACGGATTTCCTCACTGTTACCGTTGGTGGCTTGGCCACGGCGCAGGATGTTGCGGATGCGGAGAAGTAGTTCGCGAGGCTCGAATGGCTTATGGATATAGTCTTCGACACCGGCCTCCAAGCCAACAACACGCTGTTCGGGGTCGGTGCGAGCAGTGAGCATGCAGACCGGCACGTCTGATTGGACGGTTAGTTCGCGGGCAAGATCAATGCCGGTTTCTCCCGGCATCATCCAATCGAGCAGGATCAAGTCGAATGCCAAGCCACGCATCGACGAGCGGGCAGTGGCGGCATCGGACGCAGTGGTCACGCGGTATCCGTTTTGGACCAAGTAACGAGCGAGGAGGTCGCGGATGCGCTGGTCATCGTCGACGACGAGGATGTGGGGTGCATCGTCGGGGAGGGCATCGTGTGCTGCTGGCGGGGCATTCGTCATTTCAGCAGGCCTCCCTGGATTGGTCTACTTGGGCGCGATGCGGAGGGAGCAGCGCGTTATCTATCATGCGGGCGACGTAAGGCTTTTGCTCGTCGCCAATCATAGCGAAAAGAAAGCGCCGCAGAGTCTCATCGGCCTGTGGGCCCGCAGTTGTTAGCGCTTTTCGAATGCGTGACATCTGCAGCTCGGCTAGCTGGTTGGTAAGCGTTATGCCCTTTTCTGTCACGTGTAGATGGCGCTCGCGGCGATCTGTCCGTCCGGCTTCCTGTACGATGTAACCTTCATCAACGAGTTGTTTTAACACGCGCGCGAGGGATTGTTTAGTTATGCGTAGGATATCAAGCAAATCGGCGACGCGCAGCCCCGGATTACGACTGACAAAGTGCAGCACCCGATGGTGTGCGCGGCCAAAGCCGTAGCGTTCCAGAACAGTGTCGGGGTCGCCGATGAAATCCCGGTAGGCGAAAAATAGGAGTTCTATACAGGCAAGCAACGTATCGCGATCGTGCGGACTAGCCGATTTAGCAACCATACCGGGCGTCGTCTGCAGTAGATCAGAAGGCTCGGTTTTCATGGCGTATTTTGATCCCAGTGAGTTACGTCAGCCATGTTGACACAAAAATTCTTGGTTGTTAATTTTTAGCATGTGTTTTCTGGCCCGACGGCTAGCAGGGATCGCAAGCCGGACCCATCCTGCGGGCAAATTCCAAAGTTTGTCAAAGTGTTGCTTTTGGAGCAGATATAATTCGGGCTCAGCCACGAATTGACTGCCCGAATATTCACGAATTGGCTGCTCTTGCAAAGGACGTGTCATGGCCAGTCTGGTGCCTTTTGACGATCGGGATGGTTGGATCTGGTATGACGGGGAGTTGGTGGCATGGCGTGAAGCCAAGCTTCACTTTTTAACCCACGCTTTGCACTACGGGAGTGGGGTGTTCGAGGGTGAGCGTTGCTATGGCGGTGAGATTTTTAAACTAGAGGAGCATACGGACCGGCTGATTGAAGGGGCCGGCATAATTGATTTCGTAATTCCCTATTCCGCGGAACAGATCAACGACGCCAGTCGTGAAGTAGTGCGGGCTAACGGCCTCAGTGATGGATATGTTCGGCCGATGGCATGGCGCGGAAGCGATCAAATGGGCGTCTCGGCTCAAAATAATAGAATCCATCTGGCGATCGCGGCTTGGGATTGGGGTTCGTACTTTCCGATGGAAGAGCGCCTTAAGGGATTACGTCTGAGGTTTGCGGAGTATCGCCGTCCGGATCCGGCAACCGCGCCCTGCAAAGCCAAGGCGGCGGGGCTCTATATGATTTGCTCGATCGAGAAACATCGGGCTGAGCGGGATGGATACGCCGACGCACTGATGCTCGATTATCGCGGACGGGTTGCGGAGTGCACGGGCGCCAATGTTTTTTTCATCAAGGATGGTGTCCTGCACACGCCGATTGCGGATTGCTTCCTTGATGGGATTACACGTCGCACGGTGATCGCTTTGGCTAAAGCGCGCGGTTATGAAGTTGTGGAGCGGATCATCATGCCGGACGAATTGGGTGATTTCTCTGAGTGCTTTATTACCGGGACCGCAGCGGAAGTTACGCCGGTTTCGGAGATCGGTGATTATCGTTTCACGCCTGGAGTAATTAGCGAGACGCTTTTGAAAGACTACATGCGGCTGGTTCAGCCGAAGTCTCAAGTCGCCGCGGAATAATGTTCCGGTTCGGGGGAGCTAGAGAGAAGCGGTGTTGCATGTCGGCATAAAGGGCGAACCGCAATCCACCATAATTGACCCTTGCAGTTGCGCATCGCAGCGAGCTATTTGAATCTGACTCCCGTTGTTTTAGCGGGAGAGGTGTGATGTACAACCTTGAGTTTGGCCTGGTCTTTACCTTGTGTTTGGTTGTCATGGCTGGAAACGCGATTGCCCAGGTCGGTCCAGGAGGTCTCATCAATCCAAACAAGGACTGCAAGACAGTGCTGACGTGTCAGTATGCGAAGGGCGGTAGCTATCGGGGGTGTGTTTCTTCCTACAGTTGTCGGGTATGCCGCTTCGTTACGGCGTCCTGCCAGATTGGCGGCAGCCGCGGTAAGTGCAGGCGCCTGCGTTGCACCTGGGGCGGCTGAGTGGCGGGCGTGATTGGTGGCCGTTAATCGGAGTGTGCGGAAGCTGCGACGAGG
>DAOUZE010000489.1 GCA_030665765.1 Filomicrobium sp. | reverse complement strand
GTCGCTACGATCAGCTGGAAAACGCGTTCGTTTACAGAAAAAAACTGATCAATGGTTGCACCTGCCGACCGATGCCTTGGTCGGCCACCGAGCGAGCGCGTCACCAGCGCTACATCTATCAGCGAGAGTTCCGCCGATTGGGCGAGGAACGAGAGAAGAGACTGTACGCACAAATGCTCCTAATGGAGCGCGACCGCGAAGATATGGCGCGTAAAGCCCAGCGGCAGACCAAGTCCGCGTTCATTGAGCCCGTGCGCAGAGCTTTGGCCCAGACCGAAACCTCAGAAAAAACAGCCGCCCCTGCTACTGAGCGGGCTTTGCAGACACCGATCGCCAACAATTCCGAGTCAGGGTTCCGATTTGACGATAGTCGTATCAGCGCGGAAATCTCCGCCTCCGCTCAAGAGCTCGTCTTGTCAGCTCGAGCGCATTCGAATGCCAAGTTGATGCCGAAGCGGTCGGTCAAACGCCGATCAAAACGCCTCAGAAAACCAAAGCAAGCAGCGGCCTGGCCGTTTTTCAACTGGACCAGCAACTATTGAGCACTGCAGGCGGAGTTAGCCCCATACAACCCAAATGAGCCACGCTCCGATTGCGACGCAAGCCACGGCCCAAGTACAAACGACCCAAATAGCCGCCTTTGGAATCGAGGGCAGGCGTTCCCGGTCCAATGCCGCCTCACGGAATTCCGCCATCAACTCTCTAGGGATGAGACGAACCGCTAACATGATCCCAAGCGGAACAAGCAGCAGATCATCGAGGTAACCGATGATGGGACTGAAATCTGGGATGAGATCGACCGGGCTTAGCGCGTAGGCCACCACCGCGGCGGCTACGGCCTTTGCTAGCCACGGCGTGCGCGCATCCTGTCCGGCAAGATAGAGCGCTACAATATCTCTTTTGACCGACTTGGCCCACCGGGTGACTGTTTCAATCATACCGGCTTGATGAGGCGTGTTGGCAGGTAACGCCAGGCCATAAGGCGCCTTCTTTCAAACGAAGCCTTCAAGCGCCGCCACCGCTTTCCCTCAAGCCTCCCTGTAGAGCTCTGGTCGCCTGTCGCGAAAGAAGCCCCAGTCAGCGCGGTAGTTCTCGATGTACGCCAGATCGAAGGTGTGCACCAAGACACCCTTGTCCTCAGCGCCAAACGATTGAACCAGCTCGCCACCGTGATCACAGATAAACGAGTGGCCGTAAAACTTCTGCTCGGCACCATTGTTATTCTCCCGACCGACGCGATTAGCGGCGATGATCGGAATAGCATTTGACACCGCATGACCCTGCATCGCTCGTTGCCACTGCGAGTGGGTATCGAATCTGGCGTCATAGGGTTCGGATCCGATCGCCGTCGGATAAAATAAGACCTCGGCGCCCTTTAACGCCATCGCGCGTGCGCATTCTGGAAACCATTGATCCCAGCAAATGCCAACGCCGATAGTCCCGTATGAGGTCCGCCAAGCCTTGAAACCTGTGTCACCGGGCGTGAAGTAGTATTTTTCCATGTAGCCCGGGCCGTCCGGAATGTGGCTCTTGCGGTAGACGCCAAGGACTTTCCCGTCGGCATCGGCAATGGCAACGCTGTTGTAATAGCGCGGGCCGTCTTTCTCGAAAAACGAGATCGGGATAACGATGCCAAGCTCGCGGGCAAGCGACCCGAGTGCCTTAACGCAGGGGTGCGCGTCGGCGGGGTAAGCATCCGCGAACCATTTCGGGTCCTGGCGCGAACAAAAATAGAGCCCTTGGAACAGCTCTGGCGGCAGGATCACCTGTGCACCTTTGTCGGCGGCTTCTCGGATCAGCTCCGCGGTCGTGTCGATGTTTGCCCGCATGTCGGAGCCAAAGGACGTTTGGACCGCCGCCACGGTTAGAGTTCGTTTCGTCATTCGCGTGGCTTCTGCTGCGTAATGCAGTGAAATGAGCCGCCCCCCGCCGCGCCGGACCCAAGTAATCCGCGTGAAGGCACTCCTACCACTCTTCGGTCTGCGAACACCTCCGTCAATGTCGCAAGCGCCGCTATTTGCGTGGATGTACCGTAGACCGGCACGACAACGACGCCGTTGGCGATGAGGAAATTCATATGCGAGGCCGGTGAAATCTCGCCCTTCGGATTGACGTAACGCCCGACGCTTGGCACGCGAATAACTTCGAGCTTTCGCCCCTCGGCATCGGTCTCTTGCTCAACGGTGTTTGCGATCGCCTCCAAAGTCGCGGCGTTGGGGTCGTCGTCAACTGCAGCGGACTGGCAAACGACCGT
>DAOUZE010000435.1 GCA_030665765.1 Filomicrobium sp. | reverse complement strand
CGACATGAGCCTTGCCATCTCTTCTTCGTCAATCTTACCGCGGCGGATCTTGTTGGAGGCAATTTCTGCCTGTTCCGAGAGGATACGCGAGGCCAATTGCTCTGCCGACATTTCCAGCGAGAAGAAGCCTACGACGGCAGGCTCTGGTGGACCGTCTGGGTTTTCCTGAAATCGTTGGAGTCGTTTCTGGGCGGCAACGTTGACGGCAATGTTGGTTGCGAGGGCGGTTTTACCCATCGACGGGCGTCCGGCAAGAATGATCAAGTCTGAGGGCTGCAAACCACCCATCATGTCATCTAAATCAATCAAACCTGAGGGCAGGCCTGAAAGGTCTGTGCCACGCATGCGGGCGTTATTGGCGACTTCGATCGCCTGGTTCATGGCTGACGGGAAATCTTGAAAGCCTTGGCCGTACTTGTCCTGCTCAGCGATCCGATAGAGGAGTTGTTCGGCCTCTTCAATCTGCACGTGGGGGGGTTGGTCGACCGGGCTATCGTAGGCCGTATTGACCATATCCTCGCCGATGAGGATCAATTTGCGGCGCGTGGCAAGGTCGTGAATGGTGCGACCGTAATCACGGGCATTGATGACCGTGGTGGCGTTTTCAGCCAGGCGCCACAGGTATTCGGGGACCGTGAGGTCGGAATCGATCGGTTCGGCGTTTTCAAAAAAGGTCCTCAGGGTCGTCGGTGTCACCGATTTACCCGCATGCAGCAGTTGCTGAATGGTCTCAAAGACGGAGGCGTGAAGCGGATCGTAGAAGTGCTCGGCACGCAGGAAATCAGAGGTCCGGTCCATGGCGTCGTTGTTGACCAGGATGGCACCAATAAGCGCCTGTTCCGCCTCGATATTGTGAGGAACGTGGCGGAAACTCGTGGGCTCATCGGCGTGTGCGGCCGAATGCAGCTTGTCGGTCGAGAGGAGAGCATGTTGTGTCATGCCCTCGTGGTAGACGGAGTCGGGCGGGGCGTCTTTTGAGAATCGGGGTGTTTGTCGAGGTCAAGCGGAGCTTATCCCTGCTATGCACACCCCACGCTCGAGATGGGCGGTCCGCTCGGTAAGTGCGGACCGGCGATCAGTTATTCGGTTTTGGGTTTTTCATCTTCGCCGTCATTGGCCGCGCGTGAGTCTTCGTCGGCTGGGCCGGCGCCGTATTCCCGATCTTCGGCGTCTGGATCGAAGGTCTCGAGATCGAGTTCCTCGTCCTTGATCACGGTAACATCCTCTCCTCGTGCCTGGCGCTGGGCCTCATCTGCGGTGCGGGCGACGTTGATCGTGACGTCGACGGCGACTTCCGGGTGCAGTTGAAGGGCGACTTTGTGCAAGCCGAGTTCTTTGATCGGCTTGTTCAAAACGACTTGATTGCGGGCAATGGAGAAGCCGCCCTCGGTGATGGCTTCGGAGATGTCGCGGGTGGACACAGAGCCATAGAGCTGTCCGGTATCGCCTGCCTGCCGGATTGCGATGAAGGACTGCCCGGCCAATTTCTGGGCGATCGAATCGGCTTCATTCTTGTGTTCCAGGTTGTCTGCAACGAGTTGGACGCGTTGCGTTTCGAAATAGGCAATGTTCTCCTTTGTCGCCCTCAGCGCTTTCTTTTGGGGAAGCAGATAATTGCGTGCGTAACCGTTCTTGACGTTGACGACATCGCCCATCTGGCCGAGGTGACCGATTCTTTCCAGTAGGATGATTTGCATTGTTACTGCTCCATTTTTTCGTCTTTTTGATCGTAGCGAGAGTTAATGAGTGTTCGTTAATCGGGCGCTGGAGGACCAGAACTTGTTGGTGGAGGACCAGCTCGTGGCGGTGGGCGCATGAAGTCTCGCCGCAGGGGTGAAAAGCGTTCGGTCAGGCCTATCATTGCGACGACCATGGAAAAGCCGGTACTGAAGATGATCAACCCGAAATACACTGCCCACAGAAGGGCAAAGCGCCATGGATTACTGCGCGTTACGTAGTGGATCACGGCCAATCCCAGGACGATGTAGGCGAAATAGAACGCCCCAGAAGCTGCGGAAGCTGCCATGCCGGGATAGTCGCTCAGGATCATGGAAAGCACGACACTGGCAACCAGCAGAAGTGGTGCCACTGATGGAAAGGTCATCGCGGATATGGCGGGCCACGGCCGCTGCAGGTTTCCAGACGCACTTGCTACGTAGCTTGCCAGCCAGAACTGAATAGTGACGATGGCAGTCAAAAAAATACCGGAGCCAACCGGCAACAAGGCCATGAAGATGGTGGTCATGGCATCGATGTGCTCTTCGGGAACCTTCTCGCCGCCGGACTGCTGGGCGAGCATTTGCTCGATTAGCGTTCGGAACATCTGTTGGGCTTCGGCGTTGTTCTTACCAAGCAGCATAAGAAGGACGATCGATAAGATGGTGCCGATTGCAGCGCACCACAGGAGTAGGCGGCCGACGGGATACCACTCGATCACGGTCTTGCCGTCCGGTGTCAGTACCGGCCGGTTGAGCATCGCGAGATAGGTTAGTAGAACGGCGGGGCCAAACTGAGTGCCAGCGGCCAATAGTGCGACCAGAGGGCCGGTAAGGGCTGCGAATGCCAGCGCACCGGTTAACGCTGCTATGGCGGCGCTGGTCCAACCCAACGACAAGCCGACCAGAAACACCGGCATGGGCGTTGCTAGGAAAAGCAAGAACTGCATTAACGGTGTCCCGGTCATTGCTGACATCAGCATGACAAGGGAGGCGAGGCCGGCAGCGATGCCCGCAATGATGTTTCGGGTCATGTTTTTTTCAGCTGTCCCGCGGGTGCGCGGTTAGAGCTGAGTCACCGGAGTACGGTCCTCAACCCAACCTGATTGGAAAAGCGTCGTCGGAGTTCATGCCTCGACGGACGCGTGGTCACTTGATGACGTAGGGCAAGAAGCCA
>DAOUZE010000287.1 GCA_030665765.1 Filomicrobium sp. | reverse complement strand
TGCATCGCTCTCTCGACCATCGTCGCTGCGCTCGTCGAGGTCGAGAAGTGGTTGGCGCGTCGTGGGTTGCTCTATCCGAGTTGAGCGGCTTCTCCACATATGACGCTTCGACGCGCGCAAGTGGCGCGTTTCGAGCCGGGGCCGGTGAGCCCAACAATTTATGATCATGCAAGAAGGTAGCGACGTCCTTGGCGCTCCCTTTCTGCGCGTCGCCACAACGCCGACATGCCGGGTCAGGCAGGCAAGCGGCAATCGCGACGCGAGCAGCCGGGGGAGCTCGGAACGCACGCCGACGTCCGCCTTGGGTCTTGTGTCACGAGTATCGCCGGTCCAAACGGCGGTGCGGTGAGCGTCCGCGAACCGGTTCGGCTCACTCGGGCTGGCAATACCGCCACGGGAGCAACTCGTCGATCCTGCTGATCTTGTGGTCGGCGATACGGGCAAGTACATCAGTCAGCCAGGCTTGCGGATCAACGCCGTTGAGCTTGGCTGTCTCGATCAGCGTGTAGGCAATGGCAGCCGATCTGCCGCCGCTGTCCGAGCCCATAAAAAGGTAATTCTTCCGCCCGAGAGCTATGCTTCTCATGCCGCGCTCTGCGGCGTTGTTGTCGATACTCAGACGGCCATCGTTGAGATGCGGGCGCAGCCGATTGAGGCGAGTCAGGCCATAACGAATGGCACCGGCCAGAGCAGACTTGCCAGAGAGTTGCGTGAGCTGGGCTTGCAGCCACGCCTCAAGATCGTCGATGAGCGGTGCTGCGTGTTTCTGCCGAACGGATCGGCGCCTTTCAGGTGGATCGCCTCGAATGGATGCTTCTATGGCGTACAGTTCGGCGATGCGCTCCAATGCCTCTTTGGAAATGCCAGAGCCCTGAGCCACATGGATGTCAAAGTACTTCCTTCTGATATGGGCGAGACAGGCAACTTCCTTGACCTGGCCGCGCCGATAGAGATCCTCGAACCCGGCATAGCCGTCGGCATGCAGCCAACCTGTGAAGTCTTTGAGATGTTCCCGAGGCCAGCGGCCCTTGCGATCCGGAGCGAACTTGTAGAATGCGGCGGGATGATTGTCGCCTGCCCAATCCCGCTCGTCTCTCAGATAGACCCATAACCGCCCGGTCTTGGTCTTACCGGTTCCAGGTGCCAGGACATTGACCGGCGTATCGTCGGCGTGGATGGCCGCGCCCGCCATGACATGACGCCCGATGGCATCGGCGAGAGGAGCAAGCAGCGCCGCTGAGCGTGCAACCCAGTCCGCCAGAGTTGAACGGTCAAGAGAGACGCCTTCACGCTCATAGATCTGCGACTGCCGATACAGCGGCAGATGATCAGCGTATTTGCTGACCATCACATGCGCTAATAGACCCGGACCTGGCCGTCCTCGTTCGATCGGCATCGTGGGTGCAGGAACCTGATGAATGGCCTCACAGCAGCGGCATGACAGCTTGGGGCGCACCATCCGGGTCACCTTGAAGCGCCCAGGCACATACTCCAGTGTCTCCGACACGTCCTCGCCAAGGTGACGCAACACACCACCACACTGTTTGCAGGTTGCGCCGGGATCCAGCACGACAGTCTCGCGTGGCAGATGATCGGGTAGCGGCTTGCGGGTCGGTTGCTGCTTGGCTTCGGGCTCAGTGTCTGGCGTTTCGGGACAGCGACGCGCCGTCGCGCTTTCGACTTCCTCAAGCGCCAGCTCTAATTGATTGATGATCTTGTCGAGCGCTTCGGATTTGCTGCCGAACCGATGCCGTCTCAGGTGTGCAAGTTGCAGTTTAAGCTGTTCGATCAGAAGATCACGCGCCTGCAGTTCCGCTGATTGCCGGGCGATCTCAGCCTCATGCTGCGCCAGGAGCCGTTGAAGACCGGCAATGTCTTGAGGGGTATGGCCAGCAGTAGTCGTCGTTGGCAAAAACATACGTTATTCGGCAAGTCCGATGAATCCACGATGTCAAAGAGCGAGCAGGGCTGTTGCTATCCTGCCTTCAACGGACACCACGTACGCACCGGTGCGCGCCAGTCGATGCCCTCCAGCAACATCGCCAACTGGGCCGAAGTGATCGCCACTTTGCCATTGTTTGGCGATGGCCACACAAACCGACCGCGCTCCAAGCGTTTGGAGAACAGGCAGGCACCCTGACCGTCCCACCAGATGATCTTGATGAGATCGCCACGACGCCCCCGGAACACGAACAGATGGCCTGAGATTGGATCCTGCTCCAAGGCATCCTGGGCCAGGATGCTGAGGCCATTGAACCCTTTGCGCATGTCCGTCACGCCAGCAGCAAGCCACACCCTCGTGTGGGCTGAAACGGGGATCATCGCTTCGATCTGAGAGCGGCAATGATGCCCGTGACCAGCTCCATGTCGGTCTCCGCACCACACCGGGCTCTTGTGCCGCACGGCAAATCAATCTCGATGCATGGTGGCGCCAGCAAACCGTTGTTGTCGGACGTTACCTCGACTGGGATCAGTGCGGCGCCGGAACCGAACTTCTTCATCCAGTTCGACACGCGTCGCGCGTCAAGATCGTAGCGCCGTGCTATCTGTGCCACCGTCGTGCCTGGCTCGCAGGCTTCGGTTGCGACGCGCTTCTTGAACGTATCGCTCCATCGCCGGCGTGGTGTCTTCGATCTTGGTGCCATGACGTTCATATCCGCTCACATCCAGGCGAACATCATGACCGCCTTCGCGCCGTCGCGTAAGGCGGTACTCGCCGGACGCTTACCGGTCTTCCGCTTCGCTCACTGAGAACCGGCATTTGCCTTGCGTCGCGCAATGGCAGCCGACGTCGGGCCAGAGCCTGCGAACGCTTTCGGAGGCGACGCGGAACTTGTGTGAAATGCCTTCGTCAGAGGAGCGCGATGTCCGCTTTGATCAATATGCGGAAATCTGAGGCATCGTGCGAAAGGTGTTCGATGGTCACCTAAAACCCGTTTGCGCAGCCCTCAGTTCACGCGGTTACAAGCCTACCTAATTCGATGGCAGCCACACCTGTTTGGGTGTCAGTTCATACTTCCATGGTAGCCCGGTGTTTCGCCAGCCTTTGACTGTCCTCATTCCCGATTTGTCCTTGTCACCTTCAAAGCCCTCCACGAGGCTCCAAACATTGTTGTACCCGGCATTGGCAAGCGTATTCGCCGCCGTGGCCGACCGGCCACCTGAGCGGCAAATTACGAACACTGGATGGTTCTTGCCCAATCCTTCGCGTGCCACCACTGTATCGACATTCTTCACAAAATCCGGGTTCGGAACCCCTTTGTAGGAACCCTTTTTTTTATCAAAAACTAGCTTGAAAAGCATGAATGGAACTATGGCATCGATTGGTTCTGGATGACCGACGAAATTGACCTCGATTGGATCGCGCACATCCAGGAAGAGGATTCTGGGATCAGCCTCCAACGCCGCTACCGCATCCGCTGAGGACAAGTAGAGGCCAAGTGTCGTTTGCTTTTTCTCCGGGAGGTCGGCTCCCTTTATGCTGGATCCGAAATCTGCGGCTCCGGCGGACGTGGTGACGGCTAAACAAATAACGATAAGAAAGAGCAGTCTCATAAGCGACCTCCAACGTAGCTATGACAACGATAGCCCAGTACCAGAGCGCCGGAGTCTGAAGCCGCAGTGGCACAAACAGAAACTTTGGAGATCAAACTTTATCTCCGGTGTTATTCTGCGCGATAACTAGGTATTGGCAGCCCCCTGGTTTTTGCTACCCAACCCTCGCCGTTCGGCCGGAGAGCTTTTCTGCAGAAATCTTTTCCCAACGTTCTTTTACAAGTTGTTTCGCGGCCTCCTCTAGGAATTCCGGCGCGGACCACTCGTGCACATCAAAGTCATTCTCGATGTAACCATGGCTCAACATGAAGTCTTTACCGATCTCGATCGATGCCAGGTTCTGCGGTGACAGATTAGGCACCATGTCGACGTCCTTTATGCCCTGGTAAGTATCCTCAACGTCCAGATAATAGGTTTGCTTGTCGAGGATTGCCGCCGCGGCATGCTTGTGTTCGTTGGACCAACGCCCGACCCTGATCATACCCTTCATAAAAGTGACGGCCAATTCAGGGTGCCCCTCGGCCATCTCATCGGTGCAGGTGATGACGGCAGGAATGTTAGCAACTTGCAAGGTCCAATCAGAATGGCGTGACAGGTCTTCAATCGCTTTGAGTTTGCCCGTCGCTTCCTGGAGGTGCTGAAAGACTTTGCTTTGGCTGTAGATCGCGTCGACTTTCCCCTCTAGTAGCGCCGTCTCTAACGGACGGAAGGCTAAATCGTGCTTGTGATCCCGCTTAAGTTGCCATTCGGAGGGGTTCTCGATGGGCTTAAGCATCTCGGGATTGTCATACCAATCATCCGGATAAGGAAACTCCACGACCTCTACGTCGCCGCGAGACATTCCATTCATCCGGAGCATCAGCTCAATGCCCTGTTCCTCCTGAATGCGCCACCAGTCGTTTTTGATTGTGTTCAAGCTTTTTGTGAGGCCGATCCTTTTTCCTTTGAGGTCGATCATCCGGTAGATGCCATCCCTGACGCGGACCATCATGCAGCCGCCTTCCCTTGGGACGTGTGTCGCACCAAGGAGCCGCGTTCTGCGAACGTCGGCGTGAACGTGAATGGGTGGGAACAAGCCACCGAAGCGGATCAGATTATCGAGGTTATGAACATAGTGCGGATACCAGTTGGTCTCACGGCGAGAGCGAAAATACGCGTACTTGACGCCGATCTTCTTGTACTCTTCCCTGGTCCATCCGAGTTCCTGGTCAACGTTGCTGGCGGA
>DAOUZE010000441.1 GCA_030665765.1 Filomicrobium sp. | reverse complement strand
GACAGCGAGCACTATTGCCGCTCCGCCTTGGTGCGCGAGGCCGAGCCAGATCGGAATCTCCGCGGCTTCGGCGGCCGCCAGCAAGGTCCAGATTCCCAAACTAGCCTGGACGAGGAATGCAAGGACCAGGATCCTTGACGAGGTGATTACTGGTTTCGCGGCCCGGTTGAGGGAAACCGTGTGCCAAACGGCGAGACCGATCAAAAGGTAGGCGAGCAACCGGTGGATGAACTGAACGGTTGTCTCATTGTCGATCAGGTTCAGATGCCAAGGCGACAGAGTGAGCAGCCCGTCGGGGATCAACGCACCGTCCATCAGGGGCCAGCTGTTGTGCGTAAGGCCGGCTTTAAGGCCGGCGACAAATGCGCCGATTATGACTTGAAGAAACAGGACCGCGACGATTACCGCGGCGGTCCAATGTTGCGCTGATTGCAGAGCATGCGACCGGTCGTCTGGCTGGTCGCCAGCCAACTCAAAGGCCACCCAAAGAAGACAGGCGAGAATGACAAAGGCCGTCACCAGGTGAAGCGCGAGCCGATAGTGGCTAACGTCAACGCGCTCGACCAAGCCGGATTGTACCATGTACCACCCAAAGAAGCCTTGGAGGCCACCGAGGGCCAGAATGGCTAGCAGCTTTGGTAAAAGTGCCTTTGGCACCCTGCCGAGCAACCAGAAAACAAACAGTGGTACAGCATAGGCGATGCCGATCAGGCGGCCGAAGAAGCGATGCGCCCATTCCCACCAGTAGATGAATTTGAACTCAGCAAGCGTCATGCCCTTATTGACGAGTTCGTACTCGGGGATCTGCCGGTATTTCTCAAAAGCCAGCAACCAATCTTGTTGGGACAGCGGCGGTATGGCGCCCAATAGCGGTAGCCACTCGGTGATCGAAAGCCCGGAGTCGGTCAGCCGTGTCGCGCCGCCAATTACGATCATGGCTATGACCAGTCCGGCGACTGCGAATAGCCAGACGCGGATCGCGGTCAGGGGTGTTTCATCGACGAGTGGATGTGATAGGTCCCGCATGTCACGCGCACCGCGCATGATTTATTCCTCTATTGAGATCCAAGGCGGTTAGAAGAGGGTAGCAAGCAATCGAGATCAATGCGCCCAAGCGGCGCGGGGTTCCTCCAGGTCTCACTTAGGGATTGGTCAACTCATGACAATGCGCACTCGTAAGCTCGTTGGCACTATTTTATTAATGGTAATGATCACGATTTATGCACTTCTTGCGATGGTGGTTGCTGTGATCCTCGAGGTGAACACGACGAGCAAGCTCGTGGAGCTGGTCTACTACGCGGTAGCGGGACTGTTATGGGTATTGCCGGCAGCTTGGATTATTCGGTGGATGTCACAAGACGACGCGGCTTGAGCCATGACCTCGCAGTGGTGTGCAGCTGGGAGAGAGTTTCTAACGCCTGCGAGAGTGCGAATGGTGCTCAGAATAACGGTGTGCGCACGAAGAGGATGTCTTGACGGCCGCCATTCTGCGAAACGCGTGGCAATGCGGTGTCGGCTGATCTATGATGGCGATGGATGAGGCCTTCGCGTTTGGTTGCGGCAGTGGACATGCCGAGATGACAGGCTAGCTAGCGTTCGCGCGGGCCGCAGGCGAGTTCATCTCCATAGGGAAAACTGCAATTGTGGCAGGGTCGATTCAGCTCAGCTTCGATGCGGGCAACGTTGACCGCTATCTGCCGGCGTGTGGCCACCGTGTCGAGCTTGGAGAATGCGTAGTGTCCCGTAGTGTGCGCGCCGATTAACACGAGCGAGTCGGCGGCAAGCTGGCAGATTTCATACCAGTCCATGATGAGTTCACGGTTCAATGCCGAAGGCTCAAAGCCGCGGCGGTCGCACAGGGCCGTAACGACAGTTCGTGCCAAGTCTTCCGAGTGTGCTCACAGGGTCCAATAGATTTGAAGGAAGGCACGGGCCTTTTCCTCGTTGGTTCGAATGGAAAAATGGAACCGGTCACAGCCTAATTCGATGACCACACTTGGGGAGCGGCGAACGGCAATCTCAAGCGCGAGCCACAAAAGGTCGTTTTTGCCATCGGCGAAGTTGCTTGGCACATAGATGGCCATAGGGATGTTGTGCTTGCGAAGGATTTGAGAGGCGGAATCTATATTGTTGCGGTAGTCATCATCAAAGGTGAAGACAACGAACGGTTTTGCGTCTTTACCAACGGTTAGGCGTGCAGGGACGCCGTCGAGCGCGAAGGGATCGAAGCTCAGTGAGATGGCGAATCCGATTACGCGTTCCAAAAATTCCGGCGTGATCCGCAGGATACGGTTGGGTTCGAAGTCGCATCCGGCCTCAGGAGCCACATTATGCAGCATGAAGGTACCACCGAGGCCGCGCGGGTTAGCGGAGATGCGAACCGGTGAGCGCTGGTGGCGCCTATTGTTCTCAGTGCGGCTTTAGTGATCGCGGTGTTCGTGCGGCTCATTTACTCGGAGGCCTCCGGCTGAGGCTCTGGCAAAATAGTGCGGTGATCACGCGATCACATTTGGGACACGGTATCCAGCGGACCACTTCTTCAAATAAAGCCTTTCTTAGGGGGGCGGAAAAAGCAAATGAAGGATGGATTTTCTGATGTCTTTACGCGGCGTTTTCGGGCTGGATTCTGGTGTGTTCGAAACGGACAAGGTCGATATCGGCAACTTCGAAACCAAGAAACGTGCCCTGAGGATCACTCAGTTCGTAGCCCGGTTCGGAGACGATAACGCCGGCATCGAAGCGACCTTGGATGGCTTCAAATAGAATGCTGGCTGATTTGGCCTGCCCAACAACGACGATGTGGTCATAGGCTTCGTCGAGAGCATCAAGAATGAGATTGAG
>DAOUZE010000457.1 GCA_030665765.1 Filomicrobium sp. | reverse complement strand
CCAAAAGGGCGTTCTCCAGCAACCTGGCATTGGTTTGCCTTGAAGGGCGACGAAGAACGACCGCTGTTTGCCTTCGCCGGTATCTGGCGTTCGTTTCATGGACCGATCAAGAAGGATGGCGAAGCTGTCGATATTGATGTTTTCTCATTTATGACGACACGACCCAACAAACTGGTGGCGACCGTTCATCCCTCGCGCATGCCAGTGATCTTGGCATCACCAGAGGCTTGCGACGTCTGGCTCAACGGCACTCAGGAAAAGGCGTTCGATCTGGTTCAAAGCCACCCAGCGGACAAGATGGAAATCGTTCAAGCTGGAAGCGATCGGAAGGACCTCGGTTAGCCGCATGGCGCATTTGAACGTAAAGGTTTTGTCTTGAAGACCAAACGCTAAGATGGCAGCTCGGAGTTTAAGTATGGTCTCTCGCGAGCCGCGTTTTCGGCATGCTTCCAGCTCTCCGCCTTCGCGCGTGAGGATCTTTCAATCTCTATACCACCATGATGCGGGTCATCAGGATCGGGCCACAATCCGCCCCCGCCCTCGTAATACAGGGCCTCCACAACTATCGCGAAAAAGATTGAGCCGACGGTGAGTATGGGAAAGAATATGCCGGCCACTATGAGCGTCCTCGCCCAACGTTTGGATTTCCGGCGAGCCTCCTCCTGCAAGTCTACGGCCGGTATCATGCTCGGATGCTACATGCCAGAGCACGCCTCTACCTTGAAGCGGATCAATGCCCAAGAGCGGATGGCGCTCGACTTCGCGTTCGCGACCTCCAGACCGGTTATGCGAGATGGGCAAAAATTGGCGGTTATCAGCCTGCCACTTGCGC
This sequence comes from Filomicrobium sp., assembly GCA_030665765.1. GTDB lineage: Bacteria > Pseudomonadota > Alphaproteobacteria > Rhizobiales > Hyphomicrobiaceae > Filomicrobium. The sequence continues at coordinate 1,831 of DAOUZE010000457.1, read as the reverse complement.
TCAGGTAACAGATGCACTTCGCGAACTTTGCAGAATCTCAGATCTCGAGATGAAGACGCTAAGTGGCCGGCGGGTTGTCTGCGGCATGAGGGCGAGAACGCAGTTACGCGAAGTTGCCTAAGGAAGGTCGCACTAACTGATGCATCCCTGTCCTTCACGCGCGACGAACCGCGCCTTTCTCGCAAATTAGGTGTGTCTAGAAGATGCAGCAGATAGAAACCGGCGAAATCTGGATCGCATCTGGAACCGGCGCTTCCGGCGCACGCCTCTAACGCATTGAAATTAAGTCTTAAAATTGGTTTCGGGGGCTCGATGCCACCTATACCGAACGTCTTTGAGACTGTGACCTTGCATCGGATTGTCCCGAAAACAGATGGCCGAAGCAACTGACCGAACAATAGCGGACACCATCTACTCCCGGTGAGTATTTTCCGCTTTTGACGCTCGGCGCTAAAAGGCGTGTACTAAACTTTCTGGAATTGTTGAAGGTGACGGGCACGAACATCTTCCCTCCCGATTCGACTGCTCTGGTACTAGTGCCGCTGAAGCTTCGCGATGCCGGCCCTTAAGCACTACCGGGGGATAACATGATGAGATACTTGGCCGCTGTTCAAACGGCTCTCCTTGCAACACTGACCTTGGTTTCCTCATTCTCCGCCAGTTATGCCGACAGCGGTTACGTGAGACTCACGATCTATAAAGCCGGGTTGATCATTGGGGGTTCGGGCGGGAGCGGCACACTCAGATTCCACGGTAGGACCTATCGGCTGTCGACAGGTGGATTAGACTACGGTCTTGAATCAACAATCTAGATGATCCAGATCCTCTCTTCGCTGGAAACTCACCGTGTCTCAAAGACCGTGACGACGGACAATTAAGCTCTAAGAAACTTTGCCCAACGGGCCTAAGGGCACTAACGGAGCGTGGGCAAATAACGCTTCAATGCGGACCCTGGACAATTTGTAGAAGCGTGATCATCATGCGCCGTGATGCGCGCACCAGTGATTCCGAAAGTCGTCTTCAAGTGCGTTGTTAATGCGCGGAGCGCGGCAAGCTGCGCTTGGGTGGGCTTCTCCTTTGTGAAATCACCCTCAACGACAACCTGTATCCATCCAGAGGTGCTATAGTTCGTATTAGTATCGCCTGCGTACTGAAGGCTACGTCCCACCGCGATACGGCCCGAAACCCCTATATAGAAGTGATAAGGAACATCGCCCCAAGCTGGCTTGCGGCGCTTGCCTACCTTACCGGGCCGCTGTGAAAAAGCCTGCAGACCTCTCATTTTTCTTTCAAGCGAAAGTTTGGGTTGTTGGGCCACACTGGTGTGGTGAATTATCAAACCGGAAGGCTGGTGCTCAGTCATGCGCTGCTGAATAGCTGGCTTTGCGCCCCAGGCTTCACGTGTCACTAGTTCAAAGCCCTCAGCAGCAGCTTCTCTCATCGATAACGAAGCAATCAAAATTGCAGCAGCAAGGACTTGAATAGTCATAAATTGACGGCCTACCTAACACGCGGATTTGGCATAAGCGGAAGAAGCGCCATCATTACGCAATTGTCTGGCTGTGCTTCGCGCGGCACTGCGGGTCTTGGGCCCAATCACCGCACAAAACCATCCGCCGCGGAAATTAGGATACTCAGGACGGTGTTGTCACGGTAACGCGCCTGCTCAGTTGATGCTGTATGCTATCAGCGTCCGATGAGCAGTTCTTCCTATCGTCGCCATCGCTTCCCGGCCGCTGTGATCCAGCAAGCGGTCTGGCTGTACTTTCGCTTTCCTCTGAGCCTGCGCGATGTCGAGGATATGTTGTCCCAACGCGGCATCGATGTCTCG
>DAOUZE010000343.1 GCA_030665765.1 Filomicrobium sp. | reverse complement strand
GCGATCGGCAACACACCGGTTGCCAATGGATCAAGCGTGCCGGCATGGCCCGCCTTTTGAGCATCAAACAGGCGCTTCACTGCGGCGAGCGCCTGGGTCGAGGTTTGACCAGCCTGTTTATCGAGGATCAACCATCCATTAACTGGCCGGCCTTTCTTGCGTCGAGCCATGCAGACTTCCTTAGCGTCTAGGTCTATCTGATTGGAAAACTTCGTGAACTCTATCAGCCGCCGTCGATATCGCGGCGTACCTCGGGGCTGTTAAGTAGGCTGTCGATGTGCAGCGCTTCATCGAAACGCTCGTCCGCGCGAAAGCGAAGATCGGCGGCGTATTTCAGCTTCACGGCCTTGGCAATCGAGGTGCGGATGTAGCGCTTGTTTCGGTCGAGCGCTGCAATAACCTGAGCGACGTCACCGCCTCCCAGCGGCATGACATAAGCGGTGGCCAGTTTGAGGTCGGGGGACATGCGCACTTCGGCGACAGTGATGACGCTGTTCGTCAGCACATCATCATGGATCTCGCGGCGTGTCAGCAGTTCGGCCAAGGCGTGGCGCAGCATTTCGCCGACGCGGAGCTGGCGCTGGCTGGGGCCGGCTGCGGACCCTGCTGGATTTGATTTCTTGGGCATGTCTCGTATGCCGCGCCGGGGTTGGACCGGCCGCGGTTTCCTCTATCTATCGATACTCTTCGGTGATGGTTTGCGGGGCTCAATCCGTCTAGTCATCAAGCGTTCGGGCCACCTCCTCGACCTGGAAGCACTCGATGACATCGCCTTCACGCAAATCGTGATAATTGGCAAAGGACATACCGCATTCCTGGCCGGCGGGCACCTCTTTGACGTCGTCCTTGAAGCGCTTCAGCATCGACAACGTGCCTTCGTGGATGACCACATCGTCGCGGATGAGACGCACCTTGGCGCCACGCTCGACCTTGCCTTCTGTGACACGGCAGCCCGCGACCTTGCCGACCTTGGAGATATTGAAGACCTGCTGGACCTGGGCATTGCCGAGGAAGATCTCGCGGATGGTCGGTTCGAGAAGTCCCGACATCGCAGCTTTGATGTCATCGACCAGGTCGTAGATAATGTTGTAGTAGCGGATCTCGACTCCCTGGGCTTCAGCGGCTTGCTTGGCTTGAACGTTGGCACGCACGTTGAAGCCAACGATCACGGCATTTGACGCGCTGGCGAGTACAACATCGGACTCCGTGATGCCACCAACCCCGGTATGGATGAGCCGTGCTTCAACTTCGTCAGTGCCAAGCTTCTTGAGCGAACCGATGATGGCCTCGACGGAGCCCTGCACGTCACCCTTGACAAGAACTGGCATCTCCTTGCGGTCAGCGTCGTCCTTTAACGACTGCATCATCTGCTCAAGCGTACGCGGCGTTCCGGCCGAGCCGAGTTTCTCGCGGCGCTTGCGGTCACGGTACTCGGTGATTTCGCGGGCGCGGGCCTCGTTCTCGACGACAGCGAATTGATCACCAGCCTCCGGCGCCGTGTCGAAACCAAGCACCTCGACAGGCACCGACGGACCGGCCTTCACAACGTTCTTTCCGTGGTCGTTGATCAGAGCCCTAACGCGTCCCCAGGCGGAGCCGGCAACGACAATGTCGCCGACACTCAGTGTGCCGCGCTGCACCAGGACCGTGCCAACTGGACCACGTCCGCGCTCAAGCTTTGCCTCGATGACAATACCGTCGGCGCGACGGTCCGGATTAACTTTCAACTCGAGTAGCTCGGACTGCAGTGTGATCGCTTCAAGCAGTTTGTCGAGGTTCATCCGCTTGAGTGCGGAAACTTCCACCTCAAGCGTCTCACCGGACATGCTTTCGACGACGATCTCATGTTGCAACAGCTCTGTGCGCACACGATTAGGATCAGCGTCTGCCTTGTCGATCTTGTTGATCGCGACGATGAGCGGCACTTCAGCGGCCTGGGCGTGATTGATCGCCTCGATCGTCTGCGGCATCACCCCATCGTCTGCAGCAACCACAAGAACAACGACATCGGTGACCTTGGCACCGCGCGCGCGCATTGCCGTAAAGGCTGCGTGGCCTGGCGTATCGATGAAAGTGATCTTGTTGCCAGCGTCGGTTACGACCTGATAGGCGCCGATATGTTGGGTAATACCACCGGCCTCACCGGCAACGACGTTGGCATGACGGAGCGCATCGAGAAGCGATGTTTTACCGTGGTCAACGTGACCCATAATTGTGACAACCGGAGCCCTCGGCTCGGTGGCGCCGTCTTCGTCGACCTCAGCGATAAAGCCCTCTTCAACGTCGGCTTCGGAAACCCGTTTCGGCGTATGACCGAATTCTGTGACGAGAAGCTCGGCGGTATCGGCGTCGATGACGTCGTTAATCTTATGCATCGCGCCTTGCTTCATCATGAACTTAATGACGTCAACAGAGCGCTCGGTCATGCGGTTGGCCAGTTCCTGAATAGTAATCACTTCCGGAATGATGACCTCGCGGATGATCTTTTCACGCGGCTGGGCAACGCCCATCGCCTTCATCTTTTCGCGTTCGCGCTTGCGCTTGAGCGACGCCATTGAGCGTTCCCGCTGCTCGCGGTTGAGCAACTGATCAACGGTAAGTTTGCCACGCTCACGGCGATCATCGCCCGAGCGTGCTGGCGCTCGCGTAGACTTGCCGCGCTTGTCCTTACCGCGCTCGTCGTCGTCGGCCGCTGCCGGTGTAGCCTGGCGCGGCGGGCGCGCCGTCTTGGTCGGTTTGAGCTCTTCTTTCGCCTCGTTGCGTTCGGGCGGGGGCGGCGGCGGTTCGGCGCCCGGAAGAACGATTTCCTTGGGACGGCCTCCCTCACGCGGGCGGAATGCCGTATCGAGCGAACGCTTCTGACGCGTCGGCTTTCCGGATTCGGCTGAGGCTCCCGCGCCACCTGCTCTACCGCGTCTTGCAGGCGCTGCAGTCGCCGTATCGCTTGCCGCAGCAACAGATTTAGCATCTGGGCTTTTGGCCGTACTCGGCGTCGGTGCATCAGTGGCAGCGGCTGCCTCGGCGTTGCTTTGCTGGTCCGAAGCGGCGGTTGATTTCAATGCAGCGTCAGCTTGCAGGTCCGCCGAAGGCGCTGCTTGCTGAACAGGCGTCGCAGAATGAGCATCTTGCAACTCTTCTGTCGCGGTTGCAGGCCTTGCTTGCGCGTTGACGGCTTGTTCTGCCTCCGCGTTCACTTTTGCACTGGCCTCCGCGCGCTCGGCATCGACTTTCTTGGATTCCTCCAGGGCGCGCATACGCGCGTCGCGCTCTTGCTCGGAAAGGTTGCGACCAGCAGGGCTCGCATTCTTGTCGTTACGGCCATCGGCTCGATCGCGCCGTCCGGCGCGGTCGTCACCGGCACCCGGTTGGGCCAACTTTCGCGACTTGCGTTTTTCCACAACCACAGATTTAGAGCGGCCGTGGCTGAAGTTCTGGCGAACGTGACCGGACTCGACCGTGCGCTGAAGCGACAACGGTTTTCGGCCGCTGCCGCCAGTGTTTTTCGCGTCTGAGTCCTTAGTTTCCGACATTCGTTTTCCGTTCAATCCATCCGGTTCATACACGGCCTCGCCGCCAACCGTCATTTTCAATGGCATGTGCAGGCATGCCGTTAATCCCGTTAGACCCGCCCGGCGGTCCTTCAGAAAAGCATCGCCTCACGATTATGAGGCCGCCTCCCCGTCCTGAGCCTGAGGATCATCGCCGCCCGCGGCCGCATCGCCGGAGTGGGCAGATCCCGTAGCACCCACCATCGCACGTTTCGTGCGATCATCTCCGCCGGTGCCGACACCAAGGCGATATTGGGCCAAGCGTACCGCGTCTTCTTTGAAACGATCGGTCACTCCACCCGGTTTCAGAGCAGCGTGTACCACATTTGGCCGACCGATGGCTAAACTCAATTCGT
>DAOUZE010000303.1 GCA_030665765.1 Filomicrobium sp. | reverse complement strand
CAGCTTCACAGGCAACCTAACCACCACCACCACCACCCACAATCACCGAACAGAATCCACCCAGTAGTCGGCTGTCCGATTAGCGTCTCATCAGTTGCCCGCCTATTGCGCAAAAGCCACCCGGATACTATCGTGAGCGTAGTTCTCTCGACTTTCTTTTTCTAAATGCAGTTGTGAACATGAACAGCAAACGCCGGTTCTGATAAAGCGGTGCTTTTGCCACCATGAGTTATTCCAAATTATTCCAGGAGAGGTTGTTGCAATGATTGCCCTGCTATTCGTGCTATTGGCATTGGCGATGGTGCTTGCCTTGATGGACCATTCCCGCTGGGCCTATTTTGTTTTCGCCATAACGCTCGCACTCAGTATCTATTGGCTCGACTACCACTCAACTACTCAACTTAAAATCGTATTGTGAGGTGGTGCGATGATTTTGCAGCCACAACCCTCCCGGACGCTCAATGCCATCGGACTTCTGGTGGTCTGTGGCGTGCTTATCGCCGCCTATACCTATCAGTTCATGCTGCACGAACTGCCTTGTCCGTTGTGTCTTCTACAGCGGGTTGGGCTAGTTGCAGTTGGTTTCGGGCTTGGACTGAATTTAATTTACGGCCCAAAGCCCCACCACTACGGCATCGTGCTGATCGGAGCAATCTATGGTGTCTCCGTCTCGATCAGACAAATTCTTCTGCATATTGTGCCGGGCACGGGCGCATACGGTTCGCCTGTTCTGGGGCTTCATTACTATACGTGGGCGGGAATTTGCTTTTATCTTATTCTCGCTGGAACAGCCATCATGCTGCTGTTCGAGGGGCAGTATAAGAGTCTCAGAGACGAGCCATCCCATGAGAGATTCGGCGGCCATCAACTCGCGAAATTTTCATTTTTCCTAATGCTCTTCCTGGCTGTCGGAAACGCCGTCTCCACGCTCATCGAGTGCGGACCTACAGTCTGTGCAGATCCACCGACCGACTACAAAATGATCGAGGAAATCAAGAAAGAGCTTTAGGTGCTGTCAGCGCTCTTACCACGTTCACACCATCAAGCCGGCCTGTACATGTGGCGGGGTTTTGGAGACGGAAAATCGGCGAGTATTAGCCCTCGACATCACGCAGCTTCTTCTCATCGATCGCAATGACCACAATCAGGCCAACAATCGCAGAAACTAGCGCCAGCCAGTAAGCCAAACTCATTCCGCGGACAAACGCGTCGACCAATACAGAATGGATCTTCTCAGTATCTTCCGCGTTAAAGCGAGCGAGAACCGCGCGCGCCGCATCCGAGTCAAATGCTCGGCCATTGAGCACACTCTTGTCTGCCGACGAAATGTCGATACCTGACTCGGCCAGATTATGCCGCATGGTCGCGAGACTCGTCGCAAACAAAACCGCCGTCGCGGCCGCGACGCCAATAGCGCCGAAGGCAAGGTGCACCATGAACGCAAGTCCTCCAGCAAGGCCCGCGCGAGCTGGAGCAACTGCGCTAACTGTAGCCGTTCCTGCAGGACTGACCGACATGGTGGCGCCACCGCCTATAAGGATCAGCGCCGGGAGGATTGCAAAGTAACCCCACGACGGCTCCATGATGATCACCGATGCCGAACCGAGGGCGATCATCGAGTAGCCAAGGAGCATCAGACGTTTGGGACCAAGCGATGCGTAAAAGTTACCGGCAACGGCCGATCCAACGGCCAGCAGCAACATTAGCGGCAGCATGCCGAACGATGCCTTAAGAATTGTCCAGCCCAGAACTTTTTGCAGGTACTGCGGGAAATACAAAAAGGCGATAAATACTGCGGGAACACAAAAAGCATTGCTCGATAACGTCAGTAGGAACTCCCGGTGCCGCATTAGCTGTACTGGAATGGTCGGGTCTGCAACACGCGTTTCGATAAACAAAAAGAATACGAACAGTAAGGCGCTGAGAACTAACAGCCCAATAATAGGAGGCGACAGCCAGCCCAAATCAGCTCCAACATCCAGTGCGTAGAGCAATGTCAGGATCGCGCCGGACAGGACGATCATCCCGGCAAAATCAATCCGCTCATCCAATTGTCGAGCTGGGTCTTTCGGTAGATAGCGCACAACCATAAGGGCACCCAGCACCGACAAGACTGCATTGATCAGGAAGAATAGACGCCAATCGCCCACTGATACGACAACGCCACTGATCAGCGGCCCGATAACATTGCCGCTCGTGACGCCAGCCAGAATAAGCCCCATGACGAGGCCCCGCTGATCCTCCTGCACTACCGTGGTGCCAGACGCCAAAATGCAGGGCCACATGATGGCTGCGCCGACGCCTTGCAAGGCTCGGGCGCCAATCAACCATCCGATCGACGGCGCCAGAAAACACAACGTCGAAGCGACCGTAAAGATAACCGATCCAATCAGGAACAAGCGGCGCCGCCCATGCATGTCCCCCAATCGGCCGCCGGCAACCATGAACATGGAAAATGTCATCGCATAGATATTGAGCACCCACTGGGTGGTGGTGATATCCGCCCCAAAATCATATTCGATCGCCGACACGAGCAACAATGCACCGGTGAAGTCCGTCCCGATCGTGAATGCCGCCACCATCAAGGTGGCAATAATCAATCTGGTATGAGCGCTCATACGAGCCCCTTGCCTGCCAAATGTATAAATTCAAACGCGGGCATCTCAGTGTATTAAACCTGCCACGGAGGTTGGTGAATGCACACGGGAAAGTGCCGGCACCGGCAACAATCATTCTCCTCCAAACCTCCATCATTAGCCAATGGCCTCCGAACGCAATGCTCCGACAAGACGCGTATGCCGACGACGCACCTTGATTTGACCGACCTGACAATTCCAATGCGAGACACCTCCATCAGCCCTTGCTCCAACGAAGAGACGCCGGAGTGATGGTAAGGCTGCCGACCTCATCGTCACCTTGCGCACTTACGATCAGCCAAGTTACATGACCGAATGCATACAAGAAAAAACCTTTAACAAAGCAGACCTTTGCTTGACGGATACGTTGGAGGAAAAGTTGACCGCTATCGATATGCGAATGTTTGCCAAAAACATCGGCGCCAACATTACGTTCCATGCTGGGAGTACTATATTCGAGAAGGGTGACGCAGGCACGAGTATGTACGTCATCCAATCCGGCGTCGTCGAAATGTTGATCGACGAAAACATCGTGGACGTGTGCGGGCCTAACGAGGCAATTGGGTACATGTCGATGATCGATGGTTCCACGCGCAGTTCGACGGCACGCGCCAAGGAGGCCGTCGAGGTCTCCATCATTGATCAAATCAAGTTCCGCTTTATGGTCGACGAGGTACCAAACTTCGCCATGTACGTAATGCGAGCCATGGCGCAACGCATTCGCGGAATGGGAAAGGTCGTTTGGGAAATTAACTAGCCCAATTATGACGGCCTGACAGGTTGCACTTCAAAGGAGACAACCAAAAACACGGCATCCCGTCTTGGCGCACGTTACACCTGAGTTCAAAAGCACACCGGTGGCATTGCGGCAGCGCCTAAGATAACGGGTCGCACCGCCTATTGGTCGCCGACCTGATTGAACCGGCAAAGAACACGGACCCCGATCTCAAATGATCGTCCAGCAGTTTCCCCTTTAGTCGCCCCGTCTCATCTCGTCTCGTCATGAGTGAGTGAGTTCACCTCATCACCGGCCGCAAGCAAAAACCGCAAAGCCGCTAACTCCATTCATACATCCAGTTCAAAAGGGCGAGCAGAAACACTGCGATCCCAATCGCAGATAATATGTAGTGCCTCTTCTTCATTCTTCATGTCCTTCGTACCATGAGGATGACTGCCGCCGAACCAATGTTGTCCTAACGATTACCAAGTAAATCGGAGTCACAATGACCCAAGCAGAGTTAGAGAGTTTGCTCAACAAACTACCAGCAAGAGCGACCCTGTTCATTCCAACCGAAGTTGCCGAGGCCATGGCCGGAAACCGGGATGAGGGAACACTGATGGAAGAAATAGATCAGAAGTACAATTGCGATCTTGATGTCCGGCAGAGCTTAGTAAACGGCATTGTCACGTTAGCACATATGCCGCGCGAGAATGGACGACGTCTCCGTGTTTCACGCTGCAGCGGTCACGGCATTCCACCTATTCATCGCTTCAGTTCGGAACTGGCGCAATGTTCTGCGTGAGATCAGATGACGCTGGATGTTGAAAGTGTTGTAGATAGCGGCGTGGGTTGAGAGAAATCGTTGCGCGGCACCAGCTGATTTGAAGCGCTGCATCCGTCGTTCTCTTTGCCGTATCGGGAGATGAGAATTCTCGGCCCGATTGTTGATCCGACCGCCGGTTATGTGGCGAGCTCTCATCCCAAGTTCGCTCAATGCCGCGCCATATGATGGCAGTTCGTCTGTCATGACGGCGTCTGGCGAGAAGCCTCGTGACTTGAGCAGTTTCCGCATCAGCTTCAAGGCTGCTCGCTTGTTTCGGC
>DAOUZE010000365.1 GCA_030665765.1 Filomicrobium sp. | reverse complement strand
CCGCTGGATCATGTCGTCACCGATCTGTTGAGCTGCATTGAGCCCCTCTTCGATATCGCCAGGCTCCAAACGCTGGTTCAGTTGATGGTTCTTCGCCGCCCACACTCCAGCCAGGCAGTCCGCCTGCAGTTCCATGCGCACCTGGAGCTGATTGCCTTGCTTCTTGCTGCTCCTGCGCTTGGCTTGCTGCACCTTATCTGCAATCCCCAGGATCGTCTGAATATGGTGCCCAACTTCGTGCGCGATCACATAGGCCTGCGCAAAATCACCGGGAGCGGAAAACTGGCGCTTCAACTGCTCGTAGAACGCGAGGTCGATATAGATTTTGCGATCGAGTGGACAATAGAACGGGCCCATTGCGGCCTGCCCCATCCCGCAACCGGTTGTGGTATATCCCCGGAACAGAACCAACTTTGGCTCCGGGTAATCCTTCCCGAACTTTCGAAAGACATTGCTCCAAACATCTTCGGTATCCGCCAACACCCGTGAGACGAACACCTTCATTTCATCGTCGCTTGAACCGCTCGGTTTCCTCGGCGCCTGACCACCTGGCAGTCCAGGAATATCGAACCCCGTGCCCTGCGGCACCGGTCGGCCGACTTCCTCAGTCTTCGGCAACTGGGGAATATCAAAACTGTTGCGGCTACCGCCGCCACCGAGCCCACCCGTCAAAATCTGAAGCGGGTTGATACCGAAGAGCAGCATAATCCCGCCGATTATGAGCAACGTCGTAAGTGAGAAACCACCGCGCCCGCCAACGGGAATCCTGACACCTCGGCCACCCCTGGGCATTCCAAAACCGCCGGGCAAACGGAAACCCCGTCTCCCCCCTTGCGAACGCCGGTCCTCGACGTTTGAACTACGGCGGTCTTGATCGTCATAACGCATGACGCAACTCTCCGAAAAGTACTTCAAATTGGTTCAGACGAGCGCACTTGACATCAGCCGGGCTCGTTGCCGGTCATAGTGCATGGCAACTGCCGACTGGCAAGTACCCAGAACAAGGGAGGATACCGTTTCAAGCCTTCTCGGACGTCTCCGACGGTGGCGGCTCATCACCTTCATCCATTTGTCTCCGTACGTTGGGCAGCATCAAGACCTTGCCAGGCTCCACGCCCCCCTTCTTCAACGGTTTGAGATAGGCCCTAACTGCCCGCGAGGCCGAAATCTGCCCTTCATTCTCATAAGCCTCGTGGTTCCTCTCGATGTTCTTTACGTCATAAGTGTAGTTCACCATCAAGCCGTGCGCTTGGCGCAGTCCCTTGTCGGAGGCATCACCGAGCCAGTTAATCCGTTGAAGCTTCGCCCCGTTGCCAAGATGAAACCGCGCCACCGGATCAACCGGCTTGTTTTGCTCCGACTTCGCCCTGATAAAGTAGTGGGCCGCTAATCCGAGCACCGTCGATTTCAAAGCCTCGTCATTGCCATGCTGCTCGTACCATTCCGGATCGCGCAGCGTTGCAAGCACAGCCCGGTCCTCATCGATCAGCACATTTTCTCTGTCGTCACCAAGAGTTCGATCGAGCCAGCGGGCAAAATTCGGAACCGGTGACAACGTCACAAATGTCTTCAGGCTGGGCAGCTCCCGAACCAGCTCTTCCACCACTTGCTTAATGAGGAAGTTGCCAAACGAAATCCCCTGCAACCCCTCTTGGCAATTCGAAATTGAGTAGAATACTGCCGTTGTCGGTTCCCGCAATGGTTCACTCTTGCGCTCCTCATTAAGAACCGGCGCGATCGCCTCGGCTATCTCATCGCCCAAGGCGACTTCCACAAAGATCAAGGGATCGTCGACGAGCGAAGGGTGGAAGAAGGCAAAGCAACGTCGGTCGGCTGGATCAAGTCGTCGCCGAAGATCTTCCCATCCCCGGATCTCATGCACGGCCTCGTAAGCGATGATCTTTTCCAGAATCGCTGCCGGCGTTTGCCAGTCGATCCGCTGGAGCACAAGAAAACCCCGGTTGAACCACGAATAGAGCAAGTGACGCAAATCGTAATCGACAGCCTGCAACGCCGGATCATCTTTCGGCAGCCGCAAAAGATCCCGCCGCATGGCAACAATCTCAGCAGTCGCTCCCGGCGCTAAATTAAGCCGGCGGAAAAACTCCTGCCGCGGGCTTTCAACCACCGATTGCAACCGGGACAACGACGCATCGTTCTGCTCGCGAACGTAGGATTCAGCTGCCTCGAGAACGAGTTCAGCATCGGGAGTTAGAACCGGTGCCGCTGCCAGATAGCGGAAAAACGCCCTTCGCTCCTCCGCGTTCAGCAATTTGTAGTGACTGAGGATCTGCCGCGCTATTGCTACACCCGAAGCTTCACCACGCCCTGAAACAAGCGCATCGACGAGCACTTGCATGCCGCGTTCCGGCTCATCCCCAAACAACGATTTGGGCAGCAAGGCGCGTCCTTGCTCAGCAACCGTATTCAACAGCTCTTGGAAAAAAGAGACGTTCATGCGTGCCTCGTTGTTCTAGGCCCAATCGATGCGTGCCGCGCCTACGCACAACAATGTTGGGGCTTTTGCAAATAAGCGCAACAGAGCTCGCGATTATATCTAGTCCGTTCAAAGAGCCTAGCCAATGGGCCACCCTGTTTGGCCACAGATGCAATCAGAAAACACCACTGTGACCATGCCGGTTTACCCTTTCTAAACCCTACCCGATCATCTTTTGTTAAGAATTCCATTTATCACTTCTTCGGGACCCACGCCGCATGGCTCAGCCGCTCACCGCCACCGTCAACCGCTCGGGCTTGAACAAAGTCAATAACGACACCGGGCGCACCGCCTACTGCGGCCCATACATTCTGTCGGCCTTAACCGGGTTTCCGATCAGCCATGTAGAAGCCGAGGTCAATCGTTTCCGTCGCGTTCCGTGCGATGCCAAGATCGAGGGCACCAGCGCAATAGAAGTGGCCGCCGCCGCTACCGAGCTTGGCTGGGAAATGACCCTTATCAAAGATTTCTTGCATCTCGAACGCAAACAACGCCCGACGCTTTGGAACTGGATGCAGAAGCCACGTAACGCGTGGGTCTATTATCTTCTCGCTATCCACCGTGGCAAGCAAGGGCATTGGGTGTTGGTCAAGGGCGTAAAGCTTTGCGATACGTACACAGAGGGTCAGTGGCAATTCGTCTGCGACGGGCCACACCGCGGCGCTCGCATCATGGAAATCTACCAGCTCAGGTCACGCGGCTGAAAGTGACGGCAAGTGCCAAACGCGTCATCGGCGCCAATTCCGGCGATCCGCACATCGATGCCCACCATCTCCCAGGGCCCAGAAACTGCAAACGCAAAATCTACAAACGCCAATCGAAAACGCAGACCTATAAGCCCATCCCCGCGATCCGAATCAAACACTTGAACGACACTAGTCCTTCGCACGCTCCACGTAAGAGCCGTCTTCGGTCATCACCACGACTCGCGTTCCCGATGCGATATGCGGCGGCACCATGATCTTGGCGCCGTTGGCGAGCTTGGCGGGCTTGTAAGATGACGATGCCGTCTGCCCCCTCACCACCGGGTCCGCTTCGACAATCTCGTAGACCGCCCGTTGCGGCAGCGAAATTGCAATTGGATTGCCTTCGTACATTGACAACATGCAGACCATGTTCTCCTGCAGCCAGACCGCTTGGTCGCCGATCACATCTTTCGAAACCATCACCTGATCAAAGGTCTCCGGGTGCATGAACGT
>DAOUZE010000031.1 GCA_030665765.1 Filomicrobium sp. | reverse complement strand
CGCCTATGGCCGTTTGGGGGTCTCGTATTCAGCTTCCGTCTGGAATGAATCCCAGATGGTCTCATAACCAATAAACCCCTTTTCATTTGGCTTCTTCTGACGCGTTGTCAAAAATCGCGTTTGGCCATCAGGAACTTTTGGGGTGGGTTTTTTCTCGCTCATAAGTCACCTCTTACCGTTAGTCGAGATTGCAATTGCAGGAAACTGAATCCGCGACTTGACCTATGCCATTCAAAGCATCCTGCGAAATGGATACGGTGATCGGATTTTCAGAGGAGTGCGGCATTTGGTTCCTGAAGAAAGGGTCAAGACTGCTGCTCAAACAGGTTTCAAGAGTGACGGGTCGATATCCGCCCCCGCGCTGATTGCTCCGCCCACCTTTGCCTCCTCATCGGTTGCCTCGCGTACGGTCTGTATGTCGAGTACGAAAACGACCTCTCTGCCGCAAAGCGGGTTATTGCCATCGACAGTCAATGTCTTGTCGTCAATCCGAGTCACAAGAAAGCTGCGGGTCTGGCCCTTGTCGTTTTCCATGAGGATGGAGGTTCCGACCTGCCGATATTCCTCGGGAACGTTCTCGATGTGATTGGTAAAAACCAGCGACTCGTCTCTCGGGCCGAAGATCTGATTGCCATCGATCGGCACCTCGATTACGTCGCCGGCGGACTTGCCCTCCAACTCCTTGTGGACGAAAGGGGACAGAATTTCATTGTGTCCGTGAACATAGCCCAACGGGAATTCGACCATGGTGAGAACACGCCCCGATTTTTTGTCGGTCACCTTGTAGGTTAGTTCGACAAACTTGCCGTCCTGGATGGTTTTACTCATGTCGAACCCAACCATAATACTTAGAAGATCGATGCACCGAAAATCCTGACCTCTTCATTCTCATAGCCGAGGACAAGTCTACCAAGCCATTCGCCCTGCTTTGTGGTGCACCGTTGCCGGTAGAGAACCGTCACATGTTCGCCCCGACGGATAATTCCGAGATAGTCGGCGTCGTCAGCCAGATTTCTGGCCAGTTCGCTGCTTGCGAACTGGCGGCCAGCCTCGACTTGATCCATGGCAAGCGCCAGGGAATTGGCAAAATTTTTGACGAATTCGCCATATCGGCCTTCGTTGGAATTTTTTACGAGTTCGCGCCACAGGGGATTTGCTATCGCCTGAATTTCTTCATCGGTTCTTTCAATAATGTTCACGCACGTCTCGCTATGATTTATAAGACACCGACATCATAGAGCGCTTCTTAAAAAGACGAACATTCGATACTTCGGTTCATTTAGGCCTAAGCAGTACTTCGCGTTGAACTTCTGCTTGGGGATAATGCTAATCGTCCGCATCAACCAGGTGATAGCAAGGCGCCTTTTCCATGGTGTACTCAGCGGTTTTCGGATCGCGGCGCGAAACAGTCAGCACGTGCCAGTTTTCATCGTCCACCTTCATGGCATCGCCTCGATAGTAGTAGCCGGGCCACCGAGTCTCCTTGCGGAACAGGGTGTGCTGCGTAACACACTCTGCGGTGCGATGACGGTGCTTCAACTCCCACGCACGCAGCAACTCGTGAATATCCTTTGCGGCCAGTTTCTCAAGGTCTTCCTCCATGATCTTGAGCTTCTTGAGACCGATACTTAGGAGCTTCTCGTTGGTCATGTAGTTGACGGTCACCCCGCCGCAATACTCATCCATCAGCTTCTGCAGACGGTCCAGGCCCTGCTGGGGATTGATGTAGTGGGGGTTGACATCGCCCGCCACGATCGCGTTGCGGTAGACCTTGTAATGCTCGAGTGGCTTGTAAATTTCTTTCTTCCGGCGGCTGATCTGCTCTTCAGAAACTACAATGCCTTCGGCCTTTCCGTCGTCGATATAATTGCAGGCGGCCTTTGCGGCGAGACGGCCTTCGGTGAACGAGCCGGATGAGAAGGCGTGAGGCGTGCCGCCGACTGCGTCGCCAGCGCCGAATAAACCCTCGACGGTCGTCATGCGGTTGTATCCCCAGAAATACTCGGGAGGGGAAACGTCCTCTGGACCGGAGCACCAAGCACCACAGCCGGTTGCATGCGAGCCCATCACGTAGGGCTCGGATGTGGTCAACTCGGGATTTTCGGTCTTGGGATCCACATCGGTGGCGGCCCAAAGGACCGCCTGGCCGACGGTCATTCCGAGGAAGTTTTCCCAACCAACTTCTTCCAGATGAGGATCCTGGAAGGCTTTCATGGTCACCATGTGAATGGGGCCGCGGCCGGCATTCACCTCACTGATCAACGCATGGTTACGTAAGCAGGTCGGAATTGGCCTATGTGTTAAGTGCGAAACTTCTGGATCCAGGTACTCCTTGCCGACCATTTTTTGCAGTTCGGGGAACCAGTTGGATTCATACTCTTCACCCAGACCATTTTGCGTATAGGTCTTCAGATGCAGGAAGTAGGCACCAACCGGGCCATAGCCGTCTTTGAAACGCGCCAGCACGATGCGGTTTTCCATCTGTGTCATTTTGGCGCCAGCACCGATCATGAGGCCGTAGGCAGAACCGGACGACCAGGGCGCATACCAGGTACGGCCGGACCCTTCGCCCACTGAACGCGGTTTGAAGATGTTGGAGGCACCGCCCGCGCCGCAGATCACGGTCTTGGATTTGAAGACGTGGTAGTCGCCTGTGCGGACGTTGACGCCGACTGCACCGGCAACCCGATTCTCCTTGCTGTCGTCCATTAGCAGGTGGGTGACGCAGATACGGTTGAAAACCTTGTCCGCCGATTTCTTGGCGGCCTCGGCCACGATGGGCTTGTAGGACTCGCCGTGAATCATGATCTGCCATCGGCCCTCACGAAGATAGGTTCCCGTTTTCGGGTTCTTCATGATGGGCAGGCCCCACTCTTCAAACTGGTGCACCGTGGAATCAACGTGACGGGCCATATCGAAGAGCAGGTCTTCGCGCACCAGTCCCATCAGATCGATGCGTGCATAGCGGACGTGGTCCTCCGGGTTATTTTCGCCCCAGCGGGTACCCATATAGCAGTTGATAGCGTACAGACCCTGAGCGACCGCACCAGAGCGATCGATATTGGCCTTCTCGGCAATGACGATCTTCTTGTCTTGGCCCCAGAATCTGGCCTCCCAGGCGGCACCGCTGCCGCCGAGGCCCGCACCGACGACCAGAATATCGATGTCGTCTTCGACAATCGTTTTGTAAGCCATCAGTAGTACACGCCTTTCTTCAGCTTGAGGCCATTGGCCTCAAGCGTATGCAAACCGCCTTCATCCATGCGGATATACTTTGGCTCGTTGTACAGCAACTGGCTGTCGCGCATTTCTTGGCTGGGACCAGGAACATCCGCGAGCTTAGGGATCGCCTGCCCCCAGGGCTTAGTGGTGATGGGAGACAGAAAATTCTTTTCTGTACCGTTGCGGAATTTGATCTTCCAGGCGATCGTGCCTTTTTCTTCGTCGCGATTAACACGAACGCTGTGACCGAGCGGGGCGAAATCGGCATAACCGCGAACATCGATCGCATTCTGAGGACAAGCCTTGACGCATGAGTAGCACTCCCAGCACATGTTAGGCTCGATATTGTAGGCACGGCGATAGGTCTTATCGATGTGCATGATGTCTGAGGGGCAGATATCGACGCAATGTCCGCATCCGTCGCACCTTGTCATATAGACGAAGGTAGGCATGAGCCGGCTCCTTATTTATTCAGCTAGAACTTGAGGGCTGTTTCTAATAATGGCGGGGTGCTTCGCGCTTGATGCCGAGTCCCATATGCATCGGAGCGTCTCGCAACAGTTCCATCGAGTGTCTTTTTTGTTGTTCGGGATCGTCACGGGTCAGCGTCGGCAAGTTCTCGGCAGAACCGTTGGCTTTCGAAATCCTTTTCTCGAACGCCGCGGCCGGCTTGAAGAACATGTGGGAGAATTTCGACCAGGGGACCCCCGCGAAGAGGACGGTCGTCGCGACCAGGTACAGCCCAAGAAATACCATGTCCCATCCCGCTACGCCGGCCGTCTGCAGCCAGGCCCACAGGAGCCCGAAGGTCGCACTGAGGACGAGCGAAACGACGAACAGGTCGGCGCGCATGAGACGGAACGGCGATGAGCCTTCCGCCGCGACATCGACGCGGATGAAGAACCAGAACCAGTAGCCGCCGACGCATATCATCAGCGCACCAATGTACCACAATGCCACGAGAGCGCTGGGAGCGGGCGTAGCCGGCGTCGGATAAGCGAAAACCAAGACAGCTGTGGCCACGACATAGATGACGAAGCCGTACATTCCCAGGAGATGGGCAATCCTACGCCGCTGGTTGCAGAATTCGCTCGACAACGCGACTTCGTTCACGGCGGTCTGGACGGCAATCGAAAGTTTCTCCCCGCCGTCGATCTGCTTGTCCGCCTTGGCCTTGGCGTTGCGCATGTTTTCGAAGAAATACGCCGCGCTCCGCTTGTGGATGACGTCGTAAAGCGTGCCGAGGACGACACAGAGGATCATCACCCACACGAAACCCTGCATCAAGGCGGGCGAAATGGTGGCCGAAAGTTCCGCGAATGGGTTGCTTGCGAACATAAACTTTTCTCCATCTCCCTTTGTGCCGACTATTGAGGCCCACGCAGCCGCCGTCAACACGCGGCACGGCTATGACAAATAAGATGCGCTCTATGATGTCGGTCTCTTACAAATCACAGCAAGACGTGCGTGAACATTCGAGAGGTGCGTGAACATTATTGAAAAAACCAATATTGAAAGAACCGATTTCTCGATTGAAAGAACCGATATTGAAAGAACCGATTTCTCGGTGGACCCTGTTGCATGCAAACATTACGATCTGTTGAAGTATCTGTCAGCAGTGAAATGTACAGAATCTTGAAACGGCGCGATCGCGCGTAAACGCCGCCGTTCCAATGGTTTGGTGGAGAGGTGGAAATTTCGAATGTCGCATCTGGTCAAGCCTCATGGCGCTGACGATCTGAATGTGCTGCTGGTGCCGACGCAGCAACGTGCTTCGGACCTGGCCCATGCGCGGGATTTGAAGTCAGTTCCGATGCAAAGTCGTGAGGTGTCCGACCTTCTGATGTTCGGCATGGGCGCCTACACTCCTCTCGACGGATTCATGGGCCATGACGACTGGCGAAGCAGCTGCAAGGACATGCGATTGTCGACTGGCGTATTTTGGCCGATCCCGATAACCCTGTCGTGCAGTCAGGACTTGGCCGACAGCATTCTTGTCGGGGAGGACGTTTCGCTTTCCGACGCGCAAACGGGTGAAATCCTGGGGATCCTCAACGTTACCGAAAAATACCGCATCGATCCCGCCTTCGAGTGCGAGCACGTCTATCGCACCACCGATCCGGCTCACCCCGGTGTCCAGAAGGTGATGGGACAGGCCGAAATCAATCTCGCGGGGCGCGTCACCGTTATTTCAGAAAGCGACTATCCTGCGCGCTACCCGGGTCTCTATCTCCATCCAAGCGAATCGCGAGCCCTCTTTCAGAGAAAGGGGTGGTCGCAGGTGGCGGCATTCCAGACCAGGAATCCTATGCATCGCAGTCACGAGCATCTGGCGAAGATCGCAGTTGAGGTGACCGATGGCGTGTTCATTCATCAGGTCTTGGGTAAACTCAAACCGGGCGACATTCCTGCCGACGTTCGAACGCGCGCGATCCAGGCGATGATCGACAACTACTTCGTCCCGGAAACCGTGGTTCAGGCCGGATATCCGATCGAAATGCGCTACGGCGGGCCCCGGGAGGCCTTGCTTCACGCCCTGATCCGACAAAATTTCGGCTGTTCCCATTTGATCGTCGGTCGAGATCACGCCGGCGTAGGCGACTATTACGGTCCCTATGACGCACAAAACATATTTGATCAGTTGTGGGACGGCGCCCTGCAGACCAAACCCCTGAAGATCGACATAACGTTCTATTGCAAGAAGTGCTACGGCATGGCCACTGCCAAGACCTGCCCGCATGGAGAAGAGCACCGCATCTCGATATCCGGAACCGACCAGCGCGCCATGCTGGCCCGCCGCGAACCGATCCCACTGGAATTTAGCCGACCGGAAGTGGTGGGCATTTTGCAGGATTTCTATGCCGCCCAAGACACGGTTTCCTAGGCCGCCCATAAATTCCGCATACGATCGGCGCTTTCGAGGCACAAGTTGATTCACCAACACGCGCAGAGCCTGCCGCAGCCATTAGGCTTGAACTTGATGGAGAAAATTCATTCTCCATCCGAGTCGTTGCGCGCGGCGCGCATCACCGGCAAACCCGAAAATGCGACCAATTAGATCCTATTTACTTCGATAGGCCTTGGAGCTCGGCGTATTTGAGAGCGTTGCCGCGTGCCTTTTCCTCGGGGTATTTCAGATCGTTCGTCGCGATTTCGGCGAGGTCTAGGCCAGCCCGTTCGGCGATCAGCAGTAGATAAAGGAATACACCTGCAAATTCTTCGGCAATCCGGGGCTTGCCGGATTCGGTCTCGCTCAATAGCTCGACGGCCTTCTCGCTTTTCAATTGGATCAGCTCTATAAGTTCGGCGGCTTCCAGGTTGAGCTAGATGATTAAATTCTTGATCGAATGGAATTGTTTCCAATCAAGTGCATCGCGGAATGCGATCAGACGTTTTGTCAAGGATTCCAAGGTTGCGTGATCGCCCAAAGTGCTTATTTAGCGGCTTCGCCGACAATGCCGCGACAAAGATACGGCGCAGCAGGCGCACACCCTTGCATCCAGACAGCGCGTGCAAACCGAAGACGCGCGGGTTGAGTTTGTGCAGCTCAACGCGATATACCCCGTACTCGGCAGTTTCCAAAATCCATGCAGCCGCGTAACGGATGCAGGAAAATCCGGGCCAATCCGGCATACCGAGGTTAATCACGTGAGGTTCATCGGCGATGTTCACGGCAAATTCGAACAATACGAAAGCCTGATCAAAGGTGTGGATGAATCCATTCAGGTCGGTGATATGGGCCTAGGATTTTCGGCGCCGACGCCCAATGGCATCAGAGCATTTCCGGACCCGCCGTACGACGTTATGAAGCGCGAGGGGAACCATCGCTTCATACGCGGCAATCACGATGATCCGGCAGCCTGCCGAAGCCAATGCCTTTGCATCGCGGACGGACACAGTGAAGGCGATATGTTTTTTTGCGGCGGCGCGCTGTCGGTAAACCTTAAGGGGCGAACCGAGGGCCTGAATTGGTGGCCCGACGAGGAATTGTCAGATCCTGATATTGCGAGGGTCCGTGAAAAGTACCTTGACGAGAAACCAGCGATAATGGTGACCCACGACTGTCCCCATGAGGTTGCCCAGGCGGTTTTGCTGCAGCATCAAATCGAAAAAGCCGTTGCCATCTCGCGAACCAGACAGGCCTTTCAAGGCATGTGGGAACGATACAAGCCGGACACCTGGGTATTCGGGCATTGGCATTTGCCAATGGACAAAGTGATTTCGGGAACGCGTTTTATTTGCTTGGCTGAACTCGAACCAAGAGACCTATAAGGATAAAAAGTGACGCGGACAATTTTCTGCCTGAACTGATCGCAGGCGAGAAGAATGGAAACGGTGTTTTAGATGCTAGACGCATGGCTCTACATCGAGGATGGCGACGACCGATTCCATGAACGTCTGATGGAAGTGGAAAAAATTCAAGGTCTCTTCAAATTGAACGAGCAGGGACTGATCGCAGCGCGCGAGCAATCTCCTCGGGGGGTAGAATTTCGCTTCGTTTGCCGCAACAGGGCTCTGCATTCGGCCGCGTATATCATCAACCCGATCGAACAAAAAATAACGAGAAAAGCCTGACACGATTGGCGTGGGCGCGGCGCTGCATTACCAGCCACGTCTTCAAGGACCGAGGGCATTTCTGCAGCGCAGCACCAACGAAACACGTTTCGGGCCGCATCGATCCGGGCCATTCAGAGCTCGGTGTACTTCTTTGCGTTTCCACGGGCTTTGTTCACCGGGTACTTTGTTTCGTTCGTGCCAATTTTGGCAGCGGCTGCTGCGCTGAGATCGACATCGATACGCTCGCAGATCAATAGAAGGTAGAGTAGAACGTCGGCGCATTCCTCGGCGAGCCGGGCCCTGGTTGCAGGCGTCAGCCCGTCGGCCTCGAATTCAGCTTCCGACTTCCACTGTGTCAGTTCCAGAACTTCTGACGCCTCGAGGTTCAGTGACACGATCAGATTTTTCAGCGAGTGGAACTGGCGCCAGTCCCTTGCATCGCGGAACGCAATGAGCTTGTCGATCAAATCATTAAGTGAAGGCGAGAGATCGTCCACCATTTGAATAAATTCTTCACAGAGAGAATAGCGTCGCGGTTGGTCGGGACGTCCCCAATCCATCACCTGACATCGTCAATGGCCTCAGCAGGCGCCTCGTGTCAACTGCTTGCACATCGTTAGCCCTGTGGCTTGACCTGAGCGGCGGCAGGGCGTCGGCCGTGCTCTATCTAGACCCTGGTCTAGACCGAGACGCTCACGGGAGCTAGACATCCGCAAAGCGCGCGAAGGGGAAGAGACCGCACCCGCGCGATGTTTTGTGCGACGCGCTTGCTGATTTTGATCGTCCATTCGCCGTCGAGAGCGCCAAAACATGATAGCCCATCATGACTGGGGCTTATAATGTTGCAACCGTTAGCTATTAGGAATCCGGGATGAACAGTTTTCTTTCCGAATGGGAGCCGCGCGTATTGAGTATGCTGCGCATAGTCTCAGCTCTCATTTTTATGCTTCACGGGACCCAGAAGCTCATCGGAGTGCCGGCCACCGAGCGCGTGGTTGAGGCATTTACTTTGTCTTGGACAGCCGGTGTTATCGAGATTATCTGTGGGGCGGCATTGTTGGTAGGCTTTAAAAGCCGTTCAGCCGCATTCCTTGCATCTGGTCTGATGGCTTTCGCCTATTGGATCGCACATGCTCCGCGGGACCTTTTTCCGACAAACAATGGCGGTGATGCAGCCATCCTGTACTGCTTCGTCTTTCTCTACATCGTGTTCGCTGGACCTGGGCCATGGAGTGTCGACGCACTGCTTGAAAAGTCTAAGAAATAGGCCCGACACACGCCCGTCCTGTCTCGCAGATGCGGTACACGAGTGCTGAGATAGTGAGAGCTCGCTCAGCTTCGTCCAGGCCAATCGGATGAATCGCTTATCACATCAAACCCTTTCAATATCCAACCGCATGGACGCGACCGCCGTTTGCGGAGTGTCATTATCTTGAAGACCGGCAGCTGGTTTAGTGACAAGGCGGTTGATTAAGAGTTTGAGAGGGGAACGCGGCAGTGTTCACCGGACTTATACCTCAGCCGAACCAGCGCAAAGACGCTAACCGCAAGGCGGGCCTCGACAATTGACCGCGCTCAAACGAGACCGCCATAGTGTATGGAAGAATACCTAGTCCGCAGAATCGATCAAGGTGACACGAAACGCATGGGCGAAACCATAAGGCGCACCTCTAGCGCCGGAACGCAGCTCAGCTGCTTTGAAGACTTCCCTCACGAACTCCTGGACGTCGCCGCCTGCGATCTGTGGCGGCATTTGCCTGGGCCTTCCCTTTTTTCCCTGCCCGGCCGCGACAAGCGCCCGCTGTTCGTGACAGTGCTGCTGCACGGCAATGAGAACACAGGCTGGAGCGCAATTCAGGAGCTACTCCGCCAACACCAGGGGCGGGATTTGCCACGGCGGCTGTTGGTGTTTGTCGGCAACATCGACGCGGCGAAAGCAGATGTCAGAACGCTCGACAACCAAACCGACTACAATCGCACATGGCCTGGCACGCGTTATCCCGAAGCCCCCGAAGCAGAACTGATGCGTCAGATTGTTGACCTTGTCGCCGCCGAGCGACCGTTCGCCAGTGTCGATATCCACAACAATAGCGGCAACAATCCGCACTATGGCTGCGTGAACCATCTGGGTGAAAATTACTTGCATCTGGCACGGCTTTTTTCGCGGACGGTCGTCTTCTTCACCAGGCCGGTCGGTGTGCAGTCGGCTGCGATGGGAGCGGTTTGTCCGGCGGTAACGTTGGAATGCGGTGTGCCGGGCAGCCGGTCGGCAACCGCGCATGCGGCTCAGTTCCTCGACGCGGCGCTTTCGCTCGATCATTTCCCAGAACATCCCGTTCCAGCACCCGACCTCGATCTGCTGCAGACCGCGATTATTCTGCGCGTTCCGCCCGATGCGAGCTTCACCTATGATGGCAGCGATGCCGATTTCCGGTTCGCCTCCAATATAGACCGCTTGAATTTCTCTGAGCTGGAGGCGGGTACGAGGCTCGGCACACTGGGTGGCAACGGTGATCGACGTCTGGCGGTCATCCCCGGAGGTGAGTTCGACGCGGACGCGGACAGTTACATTGATTATGTGGACGGCGAAATACGTCTTGCCCAAAGTGCGATACCAGCGATGCTGACATTGGACCCTAGAGCGGTGAGGCTAGACTGCCTCGGTTATCTGATGCATCGCATCGATCGCAGCGGGCGACGTATCGCAGGGTCGTAGTCCAGATTTGAGGCGTTTGAATTAGGGCATTCGGGAAGAGTGATCACATGCTTCATCTGCCACCACCGACGCCATCGGACCTTCAACGCGCCAAGCAACTGCAGGAGCGCTTTGCCCGCTCGTTTGCCGCCTCAAACGACGATCGGAACGCACCTCGCACTGTCGTGATCGTTCCCAGCCTCACACTCGACCAAGAGGTGCTGGCGCGCATCTCGGGCGTACACCATTACGAGGAACGCCAGCTGTGCATGCTGCTGTTGCTGCGCTTTCCCCGCACCCGAGTAATCTATCTGACTAGCATGCCGATCGCTGAGTCGATCATCGACTATTACTTGCATCTACTGCCTGGCATTCCCGCTCAGCATGCAAGGCGGCGTCTCACGCTGATATCGTGCGATGATGCTTCACCGCGTCCGCTGACCGAGAAGTTGCTCGCCCGCCCGCGCGTGCTGCAACGTATCCGCGAAGCAATCCCAGACCCTGCAATCGCGCATATGACCTGTTTCACGGTGACCGACCTGGAGCGAGCACTTGGCATAGAGCTCGACTTGCCCGTTTATGGTTGCGACCCGTCCCTTTACCACCTGGGCACTAAGAGTGGCTCGCGCAAAATATTTCGCGAAGCCGGTCTTGAGGTTCCGGCTGGTTATGAAGACCTCGCTAATGCCGAGTGCGTCGGTGCGGCGTTGGTCGAATTGAAAAAGCAGCGCCCGGAACTCGATCGTGCGGTTGTGAAACTCAACGATGGATTTTCCGGCGAAGGTAACGCTATCTTCGATTATCGTGGAGCGCCCGACGACAGTGGCTTGGCCTCATGGGTGAAACGGCGTCTGCCTAAACTTTTATTCGAAGCGAGCGGCATGACCTGGGCGCTCTACTCGGAAAAATTTCTCGCAATGGGCGGCGTCGTCGAGGAGTTCGTCGAAGGCTTGGACAAACGCTCTCCGTCGGCGCAACTACGGATCGATCCGACGGGTATGATCGAAGCCGTTTCCACACACGATCAGCTGCTTGGCGGTGGCAATGCCCAAATCTTTCTTGGCTGCCGGTTTCCCGCAGACGACAGCTACCGCATGGAGATCCAAGACCGCGGCCTGAAAGTCGCGAAAGCGCTTGCTGGACACGGCGCGCTTGGCCGCTTCAGTGTCGACTTTCTCTCGGTTCGCAAGCCGGATGGCGGATGGCGTCATGTCGCCATCGAGATCAACTTGCGCAAGGGAGGCACAACGCATCCATTCTTGATGCTGCAATCGCTGACCGACGGCCATTACTGCCGCGACACGGGGCTGTTTCTCACTCCCGGAGGTGAACCCCGCTACTACTACGCTTCTGACAATCTGGAATCCGAACTCTACCGCGGTCTGCTGCCATTCGACCTTATCGACATCGCTGCCATGAACCGCCTGCACTTTCACGGCACCAATCAAGAGGGCGTCGCCTTCCATCTGATGGGTGCTCTGTCGGAGTTCGGGAAGCTGGGCATCGTTTGTATCGGTGCCTCCTACGATCGCGCGGAAGCCTACTACCGCGAGACGGTGGACATCCTTAACAAAGAGGGCAAGGCTTGGCTGCGCAATGGAGGCCAATGAGGCCCGGTGAAGCTACTCGCGTTGCGAGGGAAAGACCTTGACGCATGAGATGATGCAAAGCGCGATCGGCCTGATTGCGCTGCCGTTCATCGCTTGGATGTTGAGTGAAAACCGCCGGGCTATTTCCTGGCGCGTGCTGGCGGCCGGATTGGGTCTGCAGATGGCAATCGCACTGGTGCTTCTTAAAGTGCCTGGATCTGAGCAGGCATTCATCTGGCTCAACGACGTCTTTCTGGCTCTCGAACGGGCGACGAAGGCAGGGACCAGCGTCGTGTTCGGTTATATTGGCGGCGGACCGCTGCCGTTCCAAGAGTCCTTCCCGGGTGCGAGTTTCGTGCTGGCCTTCCAGGCGCTCCCGATCATTCTTCTGATGAGTGCACTTTCCGCCCTGCTGTTCCACTGGCGTATTCTTCAAGTGGTGGTGGAGGCTTTTTCGCAGATATTACGGAGGTCGTTCGGTCTGAGCGGAGCCGTGGGTGTTGCCACGGCGGCGAACATTTTTATCGGCATGGTTGAAGCGCCCCTGCTCATCCGGCCCTACCTCAAACAGTTGTCTCGTTGTGAACTCTTCATGGTGATGACAACCGGCATGGCGACGATTGCCGGAACGGTACTGGTGCTTTATGCCGGTCTTATCGGTGGGACGGTGGACGGCGCCGTCGGACATCTGGTGACGGCGTCCGCCATCTCGGCGCCTGCCGCCATCATGATCGCGCTGATCATGGTGCCACCTGGAGATGTCGAGGCGACCAACGTTGGAGGCCAGGACACGGCGGTCAAATTCGAGCGCGCGCAGTCGACCATGGACGCGTTGACCAAAGGCACCGCCAATGGCTTGGCACTGCTCCTCAACATCATGGCGCTGCTTGTCGTGTTCGTTGCGCTCGTCAGCCTCGTCAATCAGATGCTCGGCGTCTTTCCGGCATTTGCGGATGCCCCGCTCACATTGGAGCGAATTCTCGGCTGGATTTTCGCACCGGTCACTTGGCTCATCGGTATTCCTTGGAATCAAGCCGCCACGGCCGGCTCGTTGATGGGAGTCAAAACCGTGCTCAACGAGTTCCTCGCCTTTCTCGAGATGTCGAAGCTATCGCCAGACGCGCTCGACGAGCGCTCCCGGTTGATTATGACTTATGCGCTTTGTGGTTTTGCCAACTTCGGATCGCTAGCGATCATGCTGGGAGGCTTAACGACCATGGTGCCCGAGCGGCGTGGCGAACTGATGGAGCTGGGTTTACGCACCATTGTCTCAGGCACCCTAGCGACACTCATGACCGGCGCGGTCGTTGGCATGCTGACTTGGTGATAGCGGCTTCAGGTAAGCCGAGTGTGGAGCTATCCTCTATCGGCTCAGCATTGGGTAAGGGGGGGCAATTTGGTCCTTAGCACCTGCTACGAACGAAATAGATCTTTTTTCGGTGTCCCGTCGTAACTTGTATAACTACCCCAAAAAAATCCTTTCTTCGAGCAACGGACCGCCTCATCGGCGGTGAGATGTTTATGACGCGCGATCATCAGGCTGAAAAACACAAACGAACCGAAACAGCGCCAATGCGGCCGGACACGGCAAACTATGACGTGTTGCTCGTGGGCGCAGGTCTCGCTAATTCCATGATTGCAATTGCTTTAAGGCAAGCCCGTCCGGAGCTGTCGATCGCACTTGTCGACCGCGATGCGCAAATTGGCGGCAATCATACCTGGTCATTCCATTCGTCTGATGTAAACAAGGCCGGCCTGGAACTATTGCGTCCCATGCTGGAGGCGCAATGGCCAAGTCAAGAAATCCGGTTTCCCCGACTAAAACGGGTACTCGACACCGGCTACAATTCCATGACTTCTGACCGTTTGCATGCCGCTGTCATTCAAACACCTGGGATCGATGTAATGTTGTCGGCACCAGTCGCCCGCGTGGAGCACGATGGCATTGAACTGGGAAGCGGCAGACACATCGCCGGCCGATGCGTCATTGACGGCCGAGGCGCCGTGCCAACAAATGCCCTTGCACTTGGCTATCAGAAATTTGTCGGGCTCGAACTCGAACTCGATGAACCGCACGGCATGAGCCGGCCAATCATCATGGATGCAACGGTCCCACAGTATGACGGGTACCGGTTCGTCTATACTTTGCCGTTCTCGTCGACCCGCATCCTGGTTGAAGACACCTATTACAGTGATGGTCCAGAACTTGATTCCGATCTGCTCTCGGAGCGTGCCCTTAAATACGCCAATGCAAAGGGGTGGCGCGTCGGTACTGTGCTCCGCCAGGAACAAGGTGTACTCCCGATAACTCTCGCCGGGGACATCAAAGCTTTTTGGTCTGAGGGCGAGACTGGGGCCGCGCGCTCCGGCATGCGAGCCTGCTTGTTTCACCCGACGACGGGGTATTCGCTTCCAGATGCTGTTTTACTGGCTCAACGGATCTCTGAATCCAATGCGTTCGATACAAGCAAAATTGATCATCTGGTCCGCCACCATTCGACCCGGAGCTGGCAGCAAAGATCGTTTTTCCGTCTTTTGAACCGCATGCTCTTCCTTGCCGCGCGAGGAGAAGAACGCCGCGACATACTGGAACGCTTCTACTCGCTCCCGACGCCACTTATCGAACGTTTCTATGCCGCCCGGATCACTTCCGCGGACAAGGTACGGATATTACTGGGACGGCCGCCGCTGCCAATCCCACGAGCGATCAGCCATATGTCCGAAAGCCAAGCCATGGCCACCGTTCTCCAGCGGGCGCACGGCAGGTCCAATGGCTAAGCAGCTCGATGAGGTTATCGCTCATAGCCGGACAATGATCGAGCGGGGCTCCAAGAGCTTCACGCGGGCGGCTTCACTGATGCCTGCTGACATTCGGGACAGCGTTTACATGCTGTATGCCTGGTGCCGTTATTGCGATGACTGTATCGACGATCAGCATCTTGGATTTGCCCAACCCGATGTCCACTCTGAACCCGCGTTGGACGAGCGGGTGAGGATGCTGAGACAAAAGACGCTTCGGGCTTGCCAGGGTGTGCCGGACGGTGTCGAGTTCGAGGCTCTCGCACGGGTCGTCGAGAAGCACGCTATCCCGGAGTGTTTTCCGTTGGACCTCATCGAGGGTTTCGCAATGGATGCAGCGGATCATCGGTATTCGACCGAAGAAGATACGCTCACCTATTGTTATCACGTAGCCGGCGCGGTTGGCGTGATGATGGCCATGGTCATGGGTGTACGGGACCGACCGATACTGCTGAGAGCTTGCGATCTCGGCATCGCCTTTCAGCTTACCAACATCTCACGGGACGTCACGACGGATGCACAGATGGGGCGGGTTTACCTCCCGCAGCAGTGGTTGGAGGAATACCACCTGCCACCTCGTTCAATTGGTGATCCGGCGCACCGTGAGGCGGCACTTCAGGTTGTTCGTCGCCTACTCGGTCTGGCGGATCGCTATTACGACTCGGCGGGGTACGGCATCGCTCGCTTGCCCTATCGTTGCGCCTGGTCCATTGCGTCAGCGCTACGGATTTACCGAGCCATTGGTACGACGATCCTCACACGCGGCCCGTCCGCCTGGGACAGCCGTGTCACGACCAGTAAAAATCAGAAGTTGGCCCACGTCGCCTTGGCCATTGGCGACGCAGCCTGGGCGGGCTCTGTTGGGCGCATCCGCGACATGCCACCCCGCGGGCCCTTGTGGACGCCGCCTGCGCTTCGCGGGAACGGACCTAGTTCGACCGCATCGAAGGTAACGGCCGCCGCGTAACTTCAAGCCCCGCCTCTGGCTGCCGCCGCCGCTAGGTAGTCCGCATGAGCATCGGGAAGCCTCCACCAGGGAACATCTGGCTGCAGGTGGTGCTCATGGTGATAACCGAAATGAAAACACGTCAAAAGCGACAGCCACCAGGGAAAGTGGTTGGTGCGCGCGCGGTGCCGGTCGATAAAGGGATTGGCTTCCGGGCAATGCGGTAAATAGGTGCCGAACGTGAACAACTGTAACGACGACAGAAGCGCCGGCAACGCCCAAAACAGCAGCACGTTCACCAACTGCGCTCCGAAAACCAAGACGTAGACGGCCGTGAGTGCCGAGATAAAAAGGAATTGGCGCCAGCCGAAGTACTCAGTGAAGAACTTTGCGAACCAGCGCCAGAAACCGTGCGGAGGCACCTCGTCGAAATCCGGGTCCTCGGCAGTGCCAGAATGACGGTGATGCTGGTGATGCTTGCGCGTCAACGCATCGAAGGAAAAGCCGGCGTAAAGCGTCAAACAGATCTGGCCGATGAAGCGATTGATGCCTGGCCGGAAAGGCACCAATGAACCGTGCATGCAGTCGTGTGCGATGATGAAGAGACCAACGTACAGCCAGCACTGCAGGAGCACCGCCGGGATGATCAGCCAAGCCAAATTGAGCCGTGCCGGGATGAAGAAAACGCCGGCGATGTGGCCGAAGATCCAAGCGCAGATAATCCAGCCCGCCAAAAGCAAGCCGATCGTGGCCTGGCGGCGGTTGCTTGCGATCGCACCCGTGCTTGTCATAGCGGGCCGGCTCCTCTTCGATCCTTGCGCGTCGGCACTGCATTCTTGAGCTTTCTACGCAACGTGACCAGGTGGCGGACTACTCCTCTTCAGTGCAACCTGCGTCAGAGAACGAGTGCAGCGCAAGGCGCAACCGCAAAGCGCCACCCTACGCGCGACAGGCTTCTCCTGCTGAATAGGCTTTTCAGCTAGAGCCCGACCGGCAACTTTGCCGACCGGTGCGTTGCGTAGGCCAGAAAAAATGCCGGGGAGGGCACCGCCCCCGGTGCTCAAGGATAAAAACCGAGCGAAGAACGCGGCCGGCCGGTGAGATCGCCCTACTTGGATTGACCTTGAACCTCAGTGAGAAACTCGTCCAAGAACTTACTGAGCGCATCCCAATCGGTGAATTCGTGATTACCGGTCGGCTCGAACGTGCCGCTATTCTTCATGACGACATGCTTGACGATTTCAATCTTGAAATAATCGTATTCTGAGTACTGAAGCGCCCCACCAAGCAACAAAACCTTGGTCGGCTGAAACTTAGTCACCCACGTAAACCTTTCGACGTATTTCTCAGCGGCGGAAAGACCATCGGCGGTCGCCGCAGACAAGCTGACTGAAATAAACGCCGTTGGGAGTGTGGTGAACCTTTCGCGTTGGGCCAGCACAAGATTGATGATGCTATCCTGGTGTCGCTCCTGATGAACCGATGCAGCCAAAATTAATGCGTCGTAGGTCGACAGGTCGGGAAGTGCCGTAAGACTAGCGCTATCGATCAAGTCGACCTGATTGTGCCCGGCTGTAATGTGCTTGGAAGCTGTCTCGGCGATCTTCTTTGTCTGTCCCTCGGTTGTCCCATAGATAATAAGGACCTTCATATCCTGCCTCCAAATCCAGCGTGTTTTCGCCCAAAATGCATATCGTTAGATAAACGGCGCGCAGCATCCTTGGCACCTGACGGAATAGCGGCCTGCCCCAACCGTTCGTCTAGTGGCCGGGGAATGCGCCCGCCCTCTCCGACCCGCGTCGAGAACGTACACCCGCAAATAACGCGGGTAAGATGCTGACGGATGTCACCGGGCGCCTTGACCACAGTCATGGAATCCACAGGAAATGTGAGTTCTTTGGCCCTTATCGGCCGCAAAATTTGCTGATGCATGCATCAGCCGATCGATTTCAGTAGGTCACCAACGAAATATGCCACTGCCGCAGCGGCCGCCCCGATCAAGACCGTCTCCAAAGCCGACCACCACGCGGGCGCCAGCGACCAACGGCTTTTCAGAGCGCCAATGAAGGCGAAGACCAATCCCGTCGCCACGATCGAAACAGTGAATGCACCCGGCAAGCCCAATGCGAAGGGTAATAGCGGAACGGCACCACAAATAACAAACGCGGCAAATGTGCTGGTGGCCGCATTGAACGGAGACCTTGGGATATTGGAAAGGCCATATTCCTCTTTCAGCATCATCTCCACCCAGAGCTCTCGATCAGATGTGATCGCGTCCGTCGCGCTTTCCAAGGCTTCGCCGCACAATCCCTTCTGTTCGAGAATCTGGCGTACTTCTTCGCGTTCTCCATCGGGAACCCGCGCAATATGGTCGTGCTCTATCTCCCGCAACCGCGTGTAGTCGTCGATCTCCGTCTTGGTGGCGCTATAGTTCGCAGCCGCCATCGAAAAGCCGTCGGCCAAGAGATTTGCGAGGCCGAGAATGAGTATGATGCGGGCTTCCAGATTGGCCCCGACAACCCCTGCAACAATGGCGAATGTTGTGACCGCACCATCGATGCCACCATAAACCCAGTCACGCAAATAGGATGCACTTGGCTTGCGTGACAGGCGCTCACGGATCGCTGACGGAGTGTGTTCCGCATGGAGGTCGTCGTCTATCATTGTGCTCGCCACCTTTGACTGGAGACAATTAGCCTAAAGCATCGCGTGCCGCGCTTCAGCCAAAACGCCGTTCGATTTCTACTTGAGACTGGTCAAAGACGGGGTCACAACTGAATGCGGCGACCACGCTGTTTTTTGACGAGTTGCAACTGTCCATTTTCAATGAAATCGAGCGGTTCGAGCCGTTGTTTATTGTAATCACCCACTTGAGCGCTCACAACAACCTCCCCGGCAGCAGATATTCTAGCCCAGAAATGTTCCATAATATGGGGCTAGAGATTCCGTTCCGGAGAATAAGTTTGACAGCGTTTCGCGGCTAAGTAATTTGTTTCCACTTACTCCAAGCCCCGCTGGGGGCGCGCTAACAGCGGGCGATGAACAGACTTGTTCCCTTTACTTATGCAAAATACCGCCAGCCGATCGGTTTCACTCCGGACGCATAAAAACGTTGCAACGACCAGATTAAACAACTCTACGCCGGCGCGAGTTCCGAAGTAGGCGCGCATCAGAATTGAGTGTGATGGAACTGTCCAAAGCCCCGCCAGCGTCAAGCATGAGTGCTGAGGTTGCGATCAGATTGATCCGCAAAGTTGCGGAGACGAAAGATCAGTCAGCCTTCTCAAAGTTGTTCGAGCACTTCGCTCCCCGGATCAAAGGCTATATGATCCGACAAGGCGCAGCCTCAGACATCGCTGAGGATCTGGCACAAGAAGCTC